>JASEHY010000289.1 GCA_030018555.1 Planctomycetota bacterium | reverse complement strand
CCCGCCCTAGCAACGGGCGCCCGTCGGGGCGTCGGGGCGTTTTAATAGGGCGTGTCCATTCGTGGTTCCATTTTATCAAACCATCATTTTGTATGTTAGAATTGGATTTTAATAACATATTATCTGCCGTCCTGGGTCCGGGACATAGTATCTCTGAAAGCGAGTTAAATAGTGCTATTGCTAAACATAGCCATATCTGTTCTGAAATTCTACTGGAGCGTAAAGACGGCAAACACCCCTTCCTTAATCTACCATATCAGAATATTAAAGACATAATTACCTTCTCCCGTCAAAGGGCTAAACGATATGATGATTTTGTAGTCTTGGGCATCGGCGGTTCTGCATTAGGCACAAGCACTTTGCTTTCAGCACTAAACCCACCGTTTTATAATCTTTTATCCGCCAGACAGAGAAATGGCTATCCTCGTCTCTTTGTCCTTGATAATATTGACTCCGCTGAAACACAGGCACTCTTCTCGCTCATCAGTCCTAAAAAGACCCTGTTTAATGTCATAAGCAAATCAGGACAGACCACAGAGACCATTGCGGATTTACTACTCGCATTGCGATTCCTGAAAAGGCATCTCAAGAAGAGATACCGTGATAATCTGGTCATAACCACAGACAAACACAAGGGATTCCTGAGAGATTTCGTCCGGAAAGAGGGAATACGCTCCTTTGAGACCCCGCCAGATGTAGAAGGTCGTTATTCTGTATTAAGCACCGTGGGCTTACTACCATCCGCCTTTGTAGGGATTGATATAAAGAAATTACTACACGGAGCAAGTTTGGTGGATAAATATATTAAGAGGACTCCACCAGAAAACAACGGATGCTTTCTCTCAGCCCTGATAAATTATATCTATGACCAGAAGATGGGCAAAAACACTATTGTTATTATGCCCTACTCCTCGCAACTAAAGCCGTTTGCCGAATGGCTCAGGCAACTCTATCCGGAGAGTTTAGGCAAGCGATATGACAGAGACAATAAAGAGGTTTATACCGGCCCGACAGTCCTCAATGCACTCGGCGTTACTGACCAGCACTCGCAAATCCAGTTATTTAATGAGGGACCGAATAATAAATTGATAATATTTATAGAAGTGAAGACCTCTAAAGATAAAGTTGTTATACCTGCAATATTAAAAGATGACCAAAGTGCCTCTTTCATTGCAGGACAGTCCTTACATAAGTTGATGCTTGCCGAGAAGCGGGGAACAGAATATGCACTGGTAAAAAGCCACAGACCCAATTATACTATTCGGCTTAACACTATCTCAGAGGAAACTATAGGAGCGCTATTATACTTCTGGGAGTTGAACACTGCCTATGCAGGGAAACTCTATAATGTCAATCCTTACAACCAGCCCGGCGTAGAAGCAGGTAAAAGAGCAACCTTTGGACTCCTGGGCAGAAAAGAATACCAGAAAGAAGTGGCTGATGTCAAGGAGACCCTGACTAAAGACAAACGGTGGATATTGACTGTTTGATAAACAGAAAGCCGTCAAGAAGGTAGACAACGACCTTTATGGTCGTTGACATCAACGAGGATAAACCTCGTTGTCTACCTATGAGACTGTTGACAAACCCCTCTTTTGTCATTGCGAGA
>JASEHY010000288.1 GCA_030018555.1 Planctomycetota bacterium | reverse complement strand
GGCTGTATCCCGGGAGCGAAAAACACAGATATTAGTGGTTCAAGTGCTAATAAGGCACCATTTACCATTAAGGACTTTCTTGCTTTATCCGGGAAACAGAAGGAGTATAACACCCCTACAATCAACTTTGAGCATGCACTTATGCTTTATCCTGAATGTTTCTCATTTTATTATGGAATGGATTTCCAGCAAACTTATCTTTCTTTTGTAGAATATCCGGCAAACTGGTCTCCGCCTGAAGGTTCATATACAGTGCCGGGCGGGACTAATTATCGGCGGTTCCTGCTGAGTCCTGTCCTCGTTGATATAGCCGCCTATGATTGGATAGACCTATTGGGATATTTTTCCGGAGTCAGTCCCACCCAATCGGCATATCCGGCATCCGTTAATGCATCTTATTCTGACTTTGCTGTTAAAGAGAGAGATTTTGCCGGTCGGGTCTTTTTTAACCTCTCACTCGGTGATTTTGTTAACGGCAAGTATAAGGTTTGTCTGGTAACGACGGTCTCCACCAATCCGGATTATAGTGGGCAATTAGGTAGTAATGAGATGGCATTTGATGAGGAAGCACGGATAGGTGAACAGGCATTTACGGTCAGTTCTTCTCTCATCTTTGGTCCACCACTGGCACCCTCTAATCTTGTCGGAACCGCGTTCTCGTCATCAGAGATAAACCTCACCTGGCAGGATAATTCTTTTGATGAAATGGGTTTCACGATAGAGCGCAGAGACATGTTCGGCTCTTATGGCATCATTGCCGCCGTCAGCGCAGATGTTACTTCATATCATGACAGCGGCCTTATGCCGGAAACACTTTATTGTTACCGAGTCAAGGCGTATAATTGGTATGGAGAGAGCGGTTATTCTAACGAGGCCGGTGTTTCCACACTGAGAGAAGGAGTTGAGGCGCCTGAGATTGATGCGATGATTGCCATAATCCGCGCCTTGAGTGACTCAGGCAATGCCGCCTTAAAAACCGCTGTCTCTTTGATAAATATACTTGAGGGCATAAAGAAGGCAATTGGCGAGGAAAAATATGCCACGGCTATCAGAAAGATTGCCGGATTAGAAAAAGCACTTCTGAACGCAGAACGAGACTGGTATCATACCGGCGGTGGAAAAGGTACCAATCCCTTTTTCACAGAAGACCTCTGGAGAGGGATTAGACAACTCACTGCCAAAGGAGAGATTGAGAAAGATGTAGAAGAAATAGAAAAGGAAGGTGATAAGGCTCGTAGCGATTTACGTCGACAACCACCTGAGGAAGCTAGAAAGCGTCTAAACGAGATAAAGACTATTACCGAAACAGCCATCGGAGCGGTCCGCAGTGCACAGGGTAAGACGATAGAGCAACGTAGGGTAATTAAAAATAGGGCAACGGCGCAAATAAGTGAGGTAGTAAAGGACGGTGTCACCAACACCGCCCCGGATACCAACAGAATCGTCCCGCCAGCACCTTATGGCGGTAGCATTGACCTGCCTGCTGGGATAACCAGAGACCCCAATACCCATATTCATCACATTCCGAGGCGTCTGTGGAGAGAAGGGTTACTCAATATTAATATAGCAATTACCGCCCCTGCTGGGTCCCGACTAAGTCCTAGCACAAACTTACCCATAGCAGGTAACCCATCAGTAAAGGGGAACCACA
>JASEHY010000287.1 GCA_030018555.1 Planctomycetota bacterium | reverse complement strand
CCCGCGGCGACGGCAAAACAGGTGAGGATATTACTGTCAATCTCAAGACCATCAAAAGTATTCCCTTACGGCTTATTGACAGATATGTAAGACCGCCTGAATATTTAGAGGTGCGCGGAGAGGTGTACCTTCCGAAGGAGCCGTTCAACAAACTCAATCGTTCACGAACAGAAAACGGTGAAGAGCCATTTGCTAACCCGCGTAATGCAGCCGCGGGTTCTCTGCGACAACTGGATAGCAGAATCACGGCACAGCGACCTCTGGATATTATCATCTTTGGCGCAGCCGTTATCAGAGGAATACCGCCATTTCAGACCCATTCTGCTTCTCTCACTTACTTTAACAAGTTAGGACTCAAGACCGCTCCATTTTCACTCGCGAAGTCATTAGAAGATGTGCTGAAATACTATCAGGATATGCTCATCAAACGGGAGCAATTGCCCTATGAGATAGATGGCGTAGTGGTCAAGGTGAATGATTTAAGGAAACAGGAATCTCTTTCAGTGCGTGCCAGAAGTCCACGATGGGCAATTGCCTATAAATTCCCGGCTCAGGAGGCGACCACTCAACTCCTGGAGATAACAGTGCAGGTAGGTCGGACAGGAGCACTTACGCCCGTGGCAATCCTCAAGCCGGTCTTTATCAGCGGTGTGGAAGTGGAACGAGCCACTCTGCATAATCAGGATGAGATAAAAAGATTGGGCTTAAAAGTAGGTGATAAGGTTCTCGTTAAACGTTCAGGTGATGTCATACCCAAGATAGTAAAGGTTGTTAAATCAAGTGATGGGCAGATATTTGAGATGCCGAAAGAATGTTCGGTCTGTAACTCAAAGATAGTTTTTCCTACTGACGAGGTCATTGCGCGCTGTCCAAATATCTCCTGCCCGGCACAGGTGAAGGGACGGATTGAACACTTTGCTAAACGAGAGGCAATGAATATTGAAGGACTCGGCGATAAAATCATCGGACAATTGGTGGATAAGGGCATCATCAAGGATGCCGGCGATCTTTATACCATCAAGAAAGAAGATATACTTAAATTGGAGCGGATGGGTGATAAATTAGCAGAGAATATCCTTTTAGCCATTACCCGCTCCAGAAAAGAGGTTACTCTCTCACGGTTGATTTATGCACTCGGCATCAGGCACATCGGCTCTGCGATTGCCGGGATACTATCTGAACATTTCCAGGATATAGACGAACTTATGGATGCCAAAGAGGAGATGTTGCAGGAGATACCAGAAATCGGACCGATTGTATCTGAAGGCATCAGACATTTTTTCAGAAATCAGCAGAACTGTAACCTTATTAAAAAACTCAAAAAGGCAGGAATTGACCCCCTCACCCCCCACCCCTCTCCCAATGGGAGAGTGGCACAGGGTGAGGGTGGGAAATTAGCCGGCAGGGTCTTTGTCTTCACAGGTGAATTAGAAAAATATACCCGTTCAGAGATGAAACGATTGGTGGAAGAACAAGGCGGAAAAACCGCTGATAGTGTCAGCAGAAAGGTGGACTATGTGGTGGTTGGTAAAGAGGCCGGGACCAAACTCCAGAAAGCCCGTGAATTAGGTATAAAAACAATCAGCGAGGACGAATTTCTCTCTCTCCTTCCTTGAGGGAATGCAACCCCAGATTATTCATACAATACTCAAAATGATGACAAAGTGTTTTAGATGTTCG
>JASEHY010000286.1 GCA_030018555.1 Planctomycetota bacterium | reverse complement strand
GTTCGTAGAGTAATTTTCCGTGTTTCATATGACGGATATGGGTTAAGTATTGTGTCCCCCGAACTGTAAGGCTGGATTTCTTCTAACGGGGTAAATGTCTTTGTGGTTAATATTTATGTCAATTATCCCGTCAGGGATGTGGTAGCGAATTTAAGATAAATCTCTCTGCGACGGGGACCGTCAAATTCACACAAGAAGATTCCCTGCCATCTGCCAAGGACCAATCTGCTGTTTTCTACAATACAGACGACAGATGAGCCGATAATTGATGCCTTGATATGAGCGTCTGCATTCCCTTCGGTGTGTCGGTAGTTGCCCGCGTGTGGCACTATTTTGTTAAGAGAATTGAGAATGTCTTGCTGAACTGATGGGTCTGCATTTTCGTTTATAGTAATCCCTGCGGTAGTGTGTGGCAGATAGATACAAAGTAGCCCGCTCTTCCATCCGTCCTTCTTCACTATCTCTTCTATTTCTGAGGTAATATCCACAAACTCAGTTCTTCTGGAAGAAGAGATTGAGAGAGTTGTCATTTTTGTAACTACTCATAATTTTGGGAAAATCCCCCTTAATCCCCTCGTACGGGGGGAAAACAGAGGGATTTGTTTCCTGATTCGCCAGTTTTGTGAGTAGTCGCTCATTTCTTATCAGGGGTTTTTGGCTGAGTTTTGGGGACTATCTTCTTCTCGGATTTTTCCAGTAGTTTCTTCACTTCGGGCGGAATTATTATTGGCTCCAGTTTGTCGTAATAATAATTTATCTCTAAATCGTATTTTACCTTCCGCATTTTCTTATCGTTCCCTGTCTCATCTTTCTCTTTTTCTTCATTCTCAATATCTGTTTTATCCTCTTCCGTTTCTTTTTCATCCTCAATATCTTCTTCTGGTTCCTCAGGTGGCTCAAATCCTGGCATTATACTTCCGCTTGACGCCCCTTCCAGAGAAAGGGTTGTCTTAACCAGAAGGAGATTGTCCTTATCCACCCAGACCTTTATTGATGCTTTATTAAAGGATATATCCGTATCGCCGAGAAGAGGTGCACTTCGTTTCAGTAGTGCATCTGCTAAAACCTTTGGGTCAGCGAATGCTTCAATAATCCGGCAGTTTATATTGCCTGATTTTTCTTCCCCGACAAAACGGGCATCTTGAATATATTCGGAAAATATTTTGCCTATCATCTCATTTGATACAGAGAGTATCTCGTCCGCCCCTGCAGATTCCTGCTCCCATTTTCTGGTCATTGGGTTTTTCATCACAACACTTTTACTGTCTGTAAATATCTCAATCTGCATTCCCATAAATTCTACGTTTATATGATAAATATCGTTCTCCTTTTCCATATCAAGTGTAATATTAAACTTTATACCAGCCATTTCTAAAGAGAGCATGGCATCTAAAGAGAACATTTTGCGATTAAGGGTGTTGTCCGCTGCTTGTTTAAGAGTTGCTTTGGCGTCTGAAGGTAGTGTCGGAGATTTGATTGTTCCCTGTACTCCTTTTGCTGGGACGGTATCAGGCACGGTCGGTGGACTTGATTTACAGGTAGTAAATACTGCACAAAGAACTATTAGCCCGGCGCTGGTGATTAACCATTTTTTTACTCTGTTGGTTTTCATATATACTCTCCTTTTCTTTTACTTCCTATAGGGTTAGTTTCTAATCTAATTTATAATTTGTAATTTGAG
>JASEHY010000285.1 GCA_030018555.1 Planctomycetota bacterium | reverse complement strand
GCCTCGCCCTGCTGGGCGGGGGAAAGGAAAGATATTGCTCTACCCCTTGAGTGTTTTTATACCGATGGCTTAAGAACCCTGCTTTCCACGATGAGAGATGTCCCGAATATGGCAGAAAAGACCATCAGGTATCAGGGGCATAGCGCTCAGATAAAAACCCTCTTAGAATGCGGATTTCTGAATACAAGGGCTGTGGAATTCAAAGGCAAGAAGATAATTCCTCGTGATTTTTCTCTCTCCCTGCTCGGACCAAAATTATTACTTGGTAGGGAGAAGGATTTTATCCTGATGCGGGTAGAGGTAAAAGGGGACACCTTCGCTACGTTTGGTGCAAGAAAAACACTGAGATATGATATGGTTGATTATCATCGCGGTGGAGTAACCGCAATGGCTCGGACAACCGGCTATCCCTGTGCCATCGTCGCCCGACTAATCAAAAGAATCAATAAGGTCGGCATTATCCCACCGGAAGAACTGGGCAGGGATGAAACGGTATTTTCAGAGATACTCCGGCAGTTAGAAAGACGGAAGATAAAGATTATGCAGTTTTAATCCCGTCCCGCCCGGGCGGGATTGGACGAGTTGATTATTTTCCAGCACCGACAAGCCCGATAATTTTGCTGATATCCTCATCTAAATATTCAAAGCCAATACCAACAAAGAAATCAGGATTTTTGTTGCGGATGTCATTACTGCCGATGGCAATATGAAAGTATTTGAGGAATTTTAAGGTGGCTTTAACACGAACGAGGGTTTTTTTCTTCATCTCCATCCTCTCGTTAAAATCACTGTCAATGTAAGTATTGCGTCCCTCAACGGTAAATAAGACAGTGTCTTTAGCAGCAGGAAATGGTGCGTAATCCACGCCACCGCCGATTTTTCCTTCCAGTAATCCAGCGCGAAGTGTCAGTCGGCAATCAAACAGTTTCTGGGCGACAATAAATTCAGTCGCGAACTTCTGCTCTGCTGCAGTGCCTGTTACTGTGGCTGAGATTGAGGTGTCGTCGCTCGGATTAATTATCGCTCCACCCAGCAAGAAATACCTGCTTTCTCTTGGCACGACACGGATGTGAAAGTTCATAATAGAGGCATCATCATAAAAGTTCCCCTCAGCACCAACGAAGATTTTTGTGGATTTGATACTTTCTACAATAGTGCGCGTGGAGTCAACCGCTTCCTTGGCGCTGTCATAAAGACCTGGGTCGTTGAGAATTCTACCTAAACTTCCTTCACCGCGGTCAATCTTGGCAGTGATTGATTCCAAACTTTCCGTTATTTTGCTAATGTTTTCCACTGCCTCCCGTGCTTCTTTAACAAGTGCTTCCACTTCATCAAAACTCCTGCCTAAACTATGGGTAGAATCAACCGCTTGTTTAGCACTGTCATAAAGGCCCGGCTCATTGATTAACTTACTTAATGTGCCTTCGCCTTTATCAATCTTCTGTGTGATTGATTCAACATTTTCTGCTATCTTACTGACGGTGTTAACGGTTTGTTCAACTTTCTTTACGCCGTCTTCTATCCGCTGGGTGGGAGAGGCGGAGATTCGTGATGGTATGATATTACCGTCTTCAATAAGCGGTGTTCCGGGCGAGCCGGGCAGGATATTTATCTCGGTGCTACCCATCAGTAGTGGCTCGGTAATCTCAGCAATAGCATTAGTGTGAATATTTTCATAGAAT
>JASEHY010000284.1 GCA_030018555.1 Planctomycetota bacterium | reverse complement strand
TTGCCACGGTCACCTTCGGTGACCTCGCAATGACAACTTTTGGTTAATACCCACTCTTAAGAGTCTCGTCAAGTCCCTGTGAAGCCTCCGCCGAAAGCGGATTTTTCTTGGGACAGGAGGAATTTATGCGACATTTTCTTCTATTGGTTTATAGTCTAACCATCCTTTTCTTGCTCGTTATTATCCTGCCGGTTTTACCGCAGGATACAAAACTATCATCACCCAAGGATGACATTTCACTGATTAAGGATGTCTTTAATAAAATAGAAGATTCTGCCAGAAAAAAAGATATTAATGCTTATATGGAGGTGTTTTCTAAAAGGGTGGAGATAGAAACGTCAGATAAAGATAAACTCTTTTATGAGGATATAAAAGAATACCTTGTAGAATTATTTGATACCTTTGATAATATAAAAGAAGGGCAGACAAAAGAACTGGAGATAAAGATTAAGGAGAATACCGCAGAGGTTATAAGCACCTATCGTTTAAGCGGGGTCCCAAAAGGTGAAAAAAAAGAAGTGATAATAGACGAGGGGGCTCTAAAACTAACCCTCATCAAACTGCCCTCGTTTTCACCAAAGATTCCTTCTTCTTTCCAGATTATAAAGGTTTCGTATCTCTCGCCTAAAGAAAGCGAAGCGTCGGAGAATAATCAGGGCGTTTCTGAAGATGATAAAAAGGTTTTATTGGAGAGAATCAAGGAAAATTATGGCATAGACATTACCTCTCCGGGTGGGTTTGACCTGTATCGCTCGCTTCTTCTGTTGGAACTTAAGGCAGAAAATGATGCGGTAAGGGAAGAAACAGAAGCCCGTAGAGATATTCTCAAGAGACGGCTTCAGAAAACATTCTCCCGTGTCCTTAAAGAAGAGATTCAGAAAGAAATTCAGGAACTGGAACAAAACCTGCGAGGGATACCAACGGTAGATGAAATTAATACTATTGTTGAAAACGAAATCGCAGACCTCAAGGAAATATTCCTGAAGAAATAGAAAAATCAAGAAATTGCAACCGCAGATTAACGCAGATGGACACAGATAATCTTAATTAAATCTGTGTTTATCTGTGTGTATCTGTGGTTTTAATTTATCTGGTATATGAACATTGAGTTAGTTGCCTTAATCTATTTCGGTTCTGTTGCTATATTGGTGCTGGAGGTCTTTTTACCCAGCGGTGGTGTTCTGGCAGTATTGGGATGTATGGGGTTAATTGCCAGTATTTATTATGGGTTTGCCATAAATACTTTTTTAGGTGTAGGGTTACTTATCGCTTCAACAATA
The DNA here is from genome assembly GCA_030018555.1 of Planctomycetota bacterium. GTDB lineage: Bacteria > Planctomycetota > MHYJ01 > JACQXL01 > JACQXL01 > Yes70-35. The sequence goes on along the minus strand of JASEHY010000284.1, from coordinate 451 downwards.
GCAATACCCTTGATGTTCTATTATGGACTCAAGAAAATGGCTCTCGGGAAAAAACTATCCGTTGATGACGGATTTCGCTCCGATTCTCCAGTATCCGCTACAACGAGCAGTCTTGTTAATAAAGAAGGCATCGCTCTGACCAATCTTAGACCATCAGGAGCAATCCTGATTGATGGGAAAAGGATTGATGTGGTTACTGAAGGAGAGATGATTGACAAAAACACACCTGTGCGTGTGGTAAAAATAGAGGGAAGCCATATAGTTGTTAAACCCGTTTAGCCCACGCCTTCTCACCTTGCCCAAAGCACCTGAAATCCCGACAAGTCGGGAACATTTTTTGGACGCTTCATTCACCATTTCGTCCCTATCCCTACGGGATCCTGTAAGGACGGGATTCTGTCCTTATCCCTCTGTCCCGATGTCCATCGGGAGAAGGACAGGATGGTGTAAC
>JASEHY010000283.1 GCA_030018555.1 Planctomycetota bacterium | reverse complement strand
TAAAATCAGAATGATTATTACATTATTGATAACCCGACTGACTGGCTGAACAAGTGCTATCGGTCTAGAGCCCTGATGGATTGGATTCTGCTTCATCATACTAAATATACCAGCATTGACAGTAATGTCAAGTGAAAAATGGGAAATTATTCATACCAGTCAACTTAAGGCCCAAACCCGCATTTGACAGTTAGTCATAACTATTTACAATTCAAGTGGTTAAACAATGAGACAATCTTTATCTCAAGGTAAAGATTTCTATGAAATAAAGTTCGCCTCCTTGCCGATAAATAATTAGAGAAAAAACATACCGAAAGGAGGCGAATATGAAAAACGAATACCATAAATTACTTCGGCAAAAAGGACTCGGTTTCTTGAGGGATATTTTACCCAAACAAAAGATAGAGGAAATTACTCGGATTAATTACCCGCCAGGACGCAAACGGGCATTGACCGGCGTGTTATTCTTTGGGCTATTGTTCTTTGCCCAGATAAACAAAGGAATTAGTAGTGTCGAGGAATTGCTCTATACCGGATTAGGTAAGATTCTACGGGCTTATCACATCAAACCACCCCAGATTCGTAAGCAGAGTTTCTCCCAACGCGGCCGGGTTTTACCCTCTAAGATATTTCAGGAAATATTCGCCTATCTCTTAAAGACGGCCCAAGAAATGGGTGTGGGCGGTAAAGAACTTTTTAAGGATTTCTATACGGTGAAAGTAATAGATGGGTCTATCCTTTCGGTCGCAGCCCGGTTAATCGGAAGCATAGCCAGTCAACCAACTCGTCGTTTCAAAAACGAGAAGTCAAAGAAAGGCAAGATAAAAATCAAGCCGATATTTAATCAAACCACAGGGTTACCCGAGTTGATTAATATAGATAAATGTTTGAGCGGTGAGTTAAAAGGGATAAAACGGTTAGTTAATAAAGCGCTCCAGAAGGCGTCAGCGGTGATATTGGTGTTTGATTTAGGTTATTTCTCGTATGAATTCTTTGGTTGGCTAATGGGCAAAGGCGTTTATTTTGTTAGTCGGATTAAAGAAAACACCTGTTATGAAATTCTGAAGAAGTTGGGACGAAATGAGTGGCTGGTGAAATTAGGAATAACGGCTAAAGGACAAAAGCCGATCGTGGTCAGAATGGTGCGCGTTAAGGAGAAAAAGAAATGGTATTATTACATCACGAATTTAATGGATCGGAAACGAATCGGAGTAAAAGAGATTAGATATCTGTATCGGTTACGGTGGCAGATAGAGATATTTTTCAAGGAATTAAAAGAAGTTCTAAATATTAAGAAGATATTTTTCTACAATGCCAATGGGCTTAAGAGTCAAATCTATGTGGCGTTAAGCGTGTATATAACAGTGAAGATATTAATGGCTCAAAGTGCTCGGCAGAATAGTGTGAAGGAAGATGGTTTTAGTTTCAAGAGGACGTTGACCATGATTCGGGTCTGGTGTCAGCACAATTCGGATAGGATATTTTGTAGTAAACCACGGCGAGCAGTTGTAGAGGAACTATTAGGACAGATTTATGAATTTGCTTTCCGTAAGAAAAAGCCATTGGCTAAGAAGAATAAATCTGAATCTCTAACAATTAAGGAGGAAAAAGATATTGCTTAAGTTGACTGGTATGTCTATTTTAGGACCTTCCCTTGGGCAGGGCGTATCATCCAGAGTAAGAATTTTACGCCCAGCGCTTTGATTAGCTATCTGCCTAATCCGGCTATGGTTTTCCTGATAAATTTCTT
>JASEHY010000282.1 GCA_030018555.1 Planctomycetota bacterium | reverse complement strand
GTATTAACCCACTAAAATGTCGGAAGAACCATATTTTATAAATAGTAGGTTATTACATAATTTGTTATATGGGGTTTTCCGCCACCCCGCCCCGATGTCTATCGGGGTCGGGGAGGCATGACAAAGAGGAATCACAGATACAAACAGATAAACACTGATTATTTCTATCGACGTGTATCTCTTATCTGTGTCCATCTGTATTCATCTGTGGTTTCATATAATTTATAGGAAAGGAAATAGTTTATGTTATCTCATTCTGACGCTCATAAAATTACTGAGAAGATAATTCATTTCTTTCCTCCGAAAGCATTCGGTAGGATTGAAGTTATGATAGCAAATTCTTCTCGCGGGCTTACGAGATTCGCGGACAACATCATCACGCAGAATGTTTGTGAGAATAATTTAATGGGGGCTTCTGTAAGAGTAATGAAAGGCGGTAAAGTCGGACGAGTTAGTTTTAATCAGGTGGATGATATTACCTTGAAGTCCGCAGCCGAGAAATGTCGTTATCTGGCTTGCAGTGAGCCCTTCGGTAAACCTCAGGGTAAACTCCGCGAACCTGTCAAAACATCCGCCTATGGCGGACGGAATGGTGCAGAAATGGAACTCCTGCCCAGACAGCGATACGTCCAAGTCTCTGCTTTTGATACGGATACCGCATCTGTCACTCCGGAGCAGAGAGCAGACGCTATAAAATCTGCTGTTCTTTCTGCAATAGAACGCTCCACAAATATTTCCGGTATCTATTCCACTGATAACGGTTCTATTACTATTGCTAATTCAAGGGGTTTATTTGCCCATTATTTATCCACATCAGCACAGTTTACCTGTACCGCGTTGACATCTGATAGCAGTGGTAAAGCGCTGGCGATATCAAAGAATTACAAGCAGATAAAACCGCAAGAAACCGCTCGGATAGCCATAGATAATGCCCTTAAATCCAGAGGACCGATAGAGATTCCGGCAGGAGCTTACACAGTTATTCTTGACCCTTCCTGTGTGGTAGAGTTTCTCTCCTTTCTGGCACGATTTGTTTTCTCCGCCTTATCATATCAGGAGGGACGAGCTTTCACCAGCGGCAAACTCGGGACCAAGATAATGGGCGAGAATATTACTATTACCGATGATGCTTATCATCCTGATATCCTCGGGATGCCTTTTGATTTTGAGGGTATGCCAAGGGGAAAAGTTGCCCTTATAACTAAAGGTGTGGCAAGTGGTCTGGTACACGATCGGCTTACAGCCAGACAGGGAAAGACTAAATCCACAGGACATTCACTACCGCAACCAAATCCACATGGACCTTTACCCCTGCATCTTGTCTTATCGCCAGGAGAATCTTCTATACAGGAAATGATTTCAACGACTCAAAAGGGAATTCTCGTCTCTGGTTTCCATTATACGAATATTCTTGACCCGATGAAGATGATTATTACCGGGATGACCAGACACGGGCTTTTTTTGATAGAGAACGGCGTAATCACCAGAAGTGTTAAGAATATGAGGTTCACTGATAGTATCATGCGAATCCTCTCCGAGGTGGAGTTGATTTCAAAAGAGAGTCGGTTGCAGCCGGCTTTTTTCGGTGGTGGCGCCTTTGTTGCGCCAGCATTGAAAGCGAGAAACTTTAACTTCTCAAGTGAAACTAAATTCTAATCCTCCATATTGAGACTGTGTCATAATGTAGCGGTGCGATTTACCCGTTCCGGGTTCTCGCTCAGCCCTTCAGGGTTCTCGTCCAGAGACCCTTCAGG
>JASEHY010000281.1 GCA_030018555.1 Planctomycetota bacterium | reverse complement strand
CTGAGCAAACGGGCAGGCTAATAGGTCGCCTCTGGCGGGCAATGACACTTTTGGGTAGTCTGTTCCCCCATTTTTCGCAAGAGGTTAGTTCGGAGAGGAAGGAGGAGTGAAGTATGCTAAAGATGAATATTTTATTAGCAGGTATACTGGTCATAATTGCAGGGGTGATAGTTGTTTTATCTTTTGTAATCAAGCCGATGTTGCCTGATGTGAAGGTCAGGCAGAAACAGCCCCTGCCAACCTCAAAGCCCTCACCCTCCGAAATCAAACCTGCCCTTGAGGAATCTTTTGATAAAGGGATGCACTGGCTGATGCAAAAGCAATTGCCATCTGGTGCCTTCCCTGATTTGCAGAATAAAGATGATGTTGCCTTCACCTCAATGGGATTGATTATTATAACCTCATCCCCGAATCAGACCCCTACGAGACAAGCCCCTACGAGACAGGCAAAATATGCACAAGAGACCACTAAAGCGTTAAGATATATCCTCAGTTGTTCTCAAGAGAACGGCAATATTATTGACCCCGGCAAGGTTCCTTCTTTTGATATCTACAAGACCTCGCTATCTATTGTTGCCCTTAAAACCATTTTACCTTCTCGCCCGGTAGAAGAACAGCACCAGATAAAAGAAGTAATTGATAAAGCAGTAAAATACCTTCAGGAATCACAATATGGACCTGAATCAGCAGATATAGACCGTGGCGGATGGGGCTACAAAGAAAAAGAAGGCGAAAAAATACCCAATACTAATCTGTCCACTACATCCTATGTTTTAGAAGCCCTGCACAAGTCAGGTCTGCCAAAGGAGAGCGAAACTTATCAACGCTCTATTGACTTCTTAATGAAATGTCAGGATAGCAGTGAATACAACACCTATCGGGTTACTGCAAACAGCGGTGGCTTTGCCTATTCGCCGGTTGAAAGCAAAGCCGGCGAAGAAATAACCGCAGATGGTAAAAAGGTCCTCAAACCCTACGGCAGTATGACTTATGCGGGCTTGTTGAGTTTTATCTATGCCTATGTTGATAAGAACGACCCCAGAGTGCTCTCGTCCTATAATTGGATTCGTGCCAGATATACTCTGGAAGAGAATCCCGGTTTAAGAAGCGATGCTCAGCCGGACATCGGCAAACAAGGGCTATTCTATTACTATCACACCTTTGCCAAAGCACTTGATACCTATGGTGAAAAGAAAATAACTACTCTTGATGGCAAAGAACACCTCTGGGCAAATGACCTCGTGGTCAAGTTGGTTTCTCTTCAATCCGCTGATGGTCACTGGCAGAACGAGAACCCGCGTTGGTGGGAAGATTCTCCACTTCTGGCAACCTCTTACTCTCTGATGGCACTGAATATCTGTAGGAAATGGGTTGAGTAAATTAGCCGTGCATTGAATTCGGGGGACAGCGGACTGAATATAGAACACAGAATACAAGATACAGGATACAGGTTAGTTATTTCCCTGAGTTCTATGTTCTGTATTCTGTATGCTTAATCTATGCCTTTTCCACATCAATACATCACTCTTACACCAGAGGAGCGAAAGAGAATAGAGAATGAGATAAAACGGCTGACTCTACTCCGCCAGTGGAGAAAACGATACCCACTCCAGGCACTCCTTTTCTCTGACCAAAAGATGACCTTTAAGAATATTGCCGAGACTTTAGGAGTGGATTATCGGACGGTAAAAAGATGGATTGCCCGCTACCGCAAGGAAGGGTTAAACGGCTTTATTTCGCATAAATAGAGGGGGAAATGG
>JASEHY010000280.1 GCA_030018555.1 Planctomycetota bacterium | reverse complement strand
ATCTAAAACACTTTGTCATCATTTTGAGTATTGTATGAATAATCTGGGTTAGGGAGCGGTGAAGACAATTTATGAATAATGTGGGTTATGGGTGAATAATGCGGGGTAGAAGTGATTACTTAATCAGGTTTTTAATGTCATCCAGCGAGGCATTCCTTTTAATAATCTCACCTGTCTGGTTGATTATTATCAGGGCGGGAATTCCATAGACACCATAAAGCCGGGCAACCTTGCCACCTTCGTCATAGAGATTTAGATAAAGGGGTCCAACAATACCATTCCTTTCCCATCCCGCTTTAGCAGGATTGATATTATTCTTCCGGGTATATGATTGTGCTGACTCTAAAGAGCGGTCTAAATTAATCCCCACCAGAGTAAATTTGTCACTACTTTGATTATAGAGATTAATCAATTTCGGCATCTTTTCTACGCAGGATGGGCACCACGATGCCCAGAAATTTAAGACCAGCGGTTTAGAGCCGATTATGTCAGATAATTTTACCTCGTTGCCTGAGAGGTCTTTAAGTGTAAAATCAGGTGCCTTGGTGGCGGGTTGTGAGGTTGTTGATGATGGTTGAACATCACAGGAAGTGAATAATATAAAACCAGAAATAATCAGTGCTATAAGAAATCTAATCATTATCGGAACTGCATAAAGAGACCGAGTTCGCCGGCTTTGATGAGGAAATATTCGCCAACCAGAATGATAACCACCCCAAAGATTTTCTGGATAACGTTCATCCAGTCACCTGCTTTAGGTAATGAAGTAATAAATCCGCTAAAGGTGCCAATAATAATAAGAAGACACCCCATTCCCAGGGCATAGACAAATAGCAAAGAGCCACCGAAAAAGATGCTTTGCTTGGCAGCCACAAATGTTAAAAGTGCGGCGAGGATGGCGGTCGTGCAAGGAGCGCAGATAAAGCCAGAGGTAAGCCCCAGGAACAAAGCCCCGAAGATTCCTCTGCCTTTACTTGCACCTGATGATGCTCCTAAGGAACCGAGAAATGGGAAACGGAATACATCTAATAGCGAGAGCCCGAAGAGAATTATAAGATTGCCCACCGCAAAATTGACCCACGGATTCGTCTGAACATCACCGAATACCTTTCCTCCTAACGATGCCAATACTCCCAGACAAGCATAGGTTATTGCTAATCCGATAACATAAAATACAGAGAGGAATAAACTATATATAATAGATTTTTCAGTGCGACCACCCACATAAGAAGCAACGATGGGGATAAGGGGATAAACACAGGGAGTCAGAGAAGTTAATATGCCGCCGAGGAAAACAACTCCATAGGCGGTCAGAGAACCGGTTTCTAACGCCTTCTGCAAATAGAGGTTTAACTGTTGTAAAACAGATTCCATAGTTATAAATTCAGTTTCTTTACTAAATTATCCTTTGAGATAAAGCCGGTTACTCTTTCAATAACCTGTCCATTCTTTATCACAAGGAGGGTCGGGATAGAGAGTATTTCGTATTTTGTAGATACTTCAGGTTGTTTTGAGATGTCAATTTCTCTGAAGTCTATTTTATCAGGATATTTTAGAGACACCTCTTTTATCTCTGGCAAGACTCTATCGCAACTATGACACCATTCGCTTTTGAATAGAGCCAGAATTAGTTTGGGGTTATCAGATATATTTTCTAAATCCATCTGCTAATTTCTTTTTCCCTCCCTGATAGTGGGAAGAATTTACTCTGTTTTTATGGCTTCAGTAGGGCAACCTTCCGCTGATTCCTTGGCGCATCCTTCTGCACTTGAAGGAACAGG
>JASEHY010000027.1 GCA_030018555.1 Planctomycetota bacterium | reverse complement strand
GGTTTCGGTTTTCGTCCCCCGCCACGCGGATGAGTATTTACCCGTGGTGGTAATAAAGGTTCAACCTTTTTCCATAGTTGGTCCGAAATTCTCCAACGACTCCCGTTATCAGATTTTGCCATCTTCGTTTCCTCCAAGGGCACTAACGCCCTTAGAGAATTATCGGCAATTTTCGCTGAAAACTTGATATTCGGATAGGCTCTTACACTCAATAATAACATTTGGAACGAAAAAATCTTTTTCTTCTATTCCAATTGAGATGCCATTTTTAATGGTAAATTTTCTCCAATTCCCAATCGCCAAATCGGCACCATGTCCGATAACGGATAATTTCCCTTCAGAGTTAAAACCAACCCATGATATTATATCTCTATGTGAGAATTTATTTACTTGTAAATTCTCTTTTGAACTACAAATGTTTAGGCACAACAAATAGGTGAACTCTTCTAATCTATGTCCAATAAAGGTTGCAAATTTTCTTTCACTGCCGATAGCATTTCGTATGTCGGAAAAATGATAATCAAAAAACTCATTATACTCCACATACTTCTGTTTAATTGTTGTAACATTATTAGCCAAAGCCCATTCATCATATTTACTTTTTAATTCTAAGAGTATTCTATGACCGCTTTTCTTTATAAATCCATCTAACAGATGTCCGTGGGTTCTTAAATTTTTCATATTTGACTCATTCATAATTGAGGATTAATTTTGATTCATTATTATTCAAATCAAATATTTTACATACCAACTTATCTAATTCAAATTTTATTTCTTTAAAATTGTTACCATTTATTTCCGTAATCATTTTTTTTATTTCATCATTTGTCTCATTCATAATCTTAATAGGTAAGGCATTAAGATAACCGACCAGAAAATGTAAGTACCCACCATTCACATGACCGCCCTTGAAAAGAATAGAATAATAATAATTCATCAGGTTTGAATTTAGGATGGCTGCAATATATTCTAAAGATATATTTTCATTTTTGGCTTTCTGACTCAACAGCCCTGAAAAATAAACATCTTTTAAAATCCATTTACCACTGTTGTCTATTGCAACCGATAATTGTTCTGCATTTTGTCTGATGATTAATTTAGGAGTTTCAAAAATTTCTATCGGAGGCAATGGATTGTCAATTTGTTTGGCTTTTTCAACATCATAGTCAATCCATAATCCTGACCACTTAATACGATATTGTTTCACCTCTGCATCTCTTGAATAGATGTTTGCTCCTAATATGGGTTTGGGATTTTTACCCGTTGGTTCATGAAAAATAAATTCATCTATAATACCTTTTTTATGAAAAGAAATAGTCCATCTTATATCGCAGTAGTCCTTTAAATGGGTGTTAATAGATGAAAGTTTTTTATAAATATCTAGTCCTGTTCTATCAGACGGAAGAATGAAAAATATAAAATCCTCCGTCTTTTTAAAGTCATTTTGAGCAATCAGAGATGGCGGGATTTTATCTATATTCTGTAAATGTTCAACATTATCATAAGTTTTCACCTTGCTGTTATTTTCTTTTACATTTTTTATAAAGAGTAAAATCGGATATACAGAAATATTTTTAAATACAGGCAAGTTAGAAATATCTGTTACCTCATCAATTTTATAATTATCCAGAATATTTTTTCTTAATGATTTGGCTGATTTTAATACCAAAAATTTATTGGGAATAATGAATCCAAAACTTCCTTTTTCAGAGAGTAATTCAAGTGCCAATTTAATAAAACAATAATAAAGGTCAAAAGCGCCATTGGCAATATCGGGAAAACTTTTTCGGCACATTGATTTAACTTCTGTCGGCATTTTTTTCGCTTCCAGATAAGGCGGATTACCGACAACATAATCAAAACCACTTGCGAACATTCCACTTCTAGTTTTTAATTCTCTAGTAATTATATTATCATTATTGTCATTTTTATTTATAGAATTTGTCAGGTATAAATTAAACTTTTGAGGTATATAATTCGGACTGATTTTTTTTATGTCATCTAACAACTCAAAAGTTGAAATCAGCAAGTTAAGTTCTGCTAACCGCAAAGAGAACGGATTGATATCCATTCCCCATATATTTTTTTGCACTGTTTCAAAGATAAGATGTGGGTCGGTGCCTTTTAACTTTAAATTATTGATTAAAATTCTCACTGCGATTAATAAAAACACACCCGTTCCACATCCTATATCTATCAATTTTTTACGTTCAATAGAGGCATCTGTTATCCATCCTGTTTTTGTCAAAATATATTTTACCACTTCATCCGGAGTATAAACCTGCCCCAATAAAATTCTTTCCTCTTTGCTAATAAAATTCTCATATAACTTTCCAATAATATCTATATCTATCCCTGTAAAATCATATCTATCTAAAACATCTATTAGTTCATTATTTAAATACCGTGGAGGGATATATTGAGAATATATATCGTTAGATTCTAAGTCATAATATATTTTTCTAAAGAAATCATAAAATTCGCTAAGCGATTCATATAAATCACACTTGAAATTAATTTTCAAGAAATCGTTATCTTTACAATACTTCATTAAAATTACCTTGCCAAAGTATAGTATGGCCGATTCAACTATAAATTTATCATCGTTATTTATGTCATTGGTTTTTAGGAATATTTTCGTGTTTGATGAACTTTTAGCATTACCAATAAATAATTTTAATAAATTGTGTAAATCTTTATATAATCTTGACAAAGAATTATTGTCAATTTTTACCTTTTCTTGAAATAGGTATAGTGATGGCTCGTGTACTTTGCTAGATGTGATTGCATCAACATTATTGTTATAGAGTACTCTTTCATACTTTTTCTTATGTGAATTAGTTTTACTGCTGTTAATCATTGTTTAATTCCTAAACATCGCCGGATGACCGAATTCTTTCATATTTCTTTCAGGTGCGATAACCCATTTGGCATAGACCCATTTCTTGAACTCATCGCCTCTGATGTCAATCTTGTTAGATGACCCGAACTTTTTATGAGAGCCCTTACAGAATATTTCCACGAATTCCCATGTATATTTAAGGTATGGCATACTCGGACTGCACCAACTACCCCAAGCCGTATATTTGCAATTATAATTATTCTTTTCCCAGAGAATCTCGCCCTTCCACAGAAGCCCGAGGTCTAACAATTGTTTAGATACCATATGATGTGTCGGGATGTAATCTGAAAATAGGGGCTGGATATTGACGCAGAACCTTCCGCCGGTCTTTAGCACTCTTGCGCATTCTGTCCAGACCTGATTTAGTTTAACAAAATAATCTTCCCATTTGACCGCATCGTTCTTGTGGTCGCTGTCATAGTCCAATCCAAAGTTATAAGGCGGTGAGGTTATGATAATATCTATAGAATTTGAGGGGATTTCTTTTAAGACCGACTCGCTATCACCGCAGATAATCCTATTTGACCATTTAGACAAATCCACGGGTTTATCAGGAGAATGATGAATAACCTGATATTTAGTCCCGCCCCGAATAAACTCTTTTTCTATGCGGTTTTTAACCTTGCGTTCTCTCTGAAGCAACTTAACATCAGAGTAATGATTGGGCTTGAACGGAACGGATTCCTCTTTTACTAAATGTTTCTTAGGCTTTCTCGTTTTATATTTTAGTGAGTGAGTGCTTTTCTTCATCATATCTTTCGCTTCTTTCATTCTTTCATAAGTGGTATTTTAACACATCAATTATCTTTTGTCAAGAAAAAGAGAACACGAATTACACTTCTTGCGTCGTGAGTCGTGCGTTGTGCGTCCTGACGCAGGACGCCATTCGTGGGATTCGCCGTATAAGTTTACCCTGTCCTTCACAGGATCCCGTCGCCCTCTACCCCGATTAATCGGGGGAAGGGTCAGAGGGATAAGGGTGTAATTCGTGTTTAAGGAGGAAATAAATAATGAAAAGTACCTATAGACCGTCAAAAACAAGGCGTCGGCGTAAACATGGGTTCAGGGCAAGGATGAAGACAAAAGCAGGCAGGCGAATATTATCCCGGCGGAGACGAAAGGGTTACTGGAAACTTACAGTAAGCGATGAGGCAACCTTAAAGAATAGATAATGGGGCTTTTTCTGGACAGCCCGTTATCCCGCTTAGGCGGGATGAATTATTCGGGTTATGCCACTGTATAACATAGTCTCTAACGGGACGAACCTGCAATTTGCCTTTCTTTACTAATTCAATGGCGTGAGATGCGGCTTCGGCGGCTGTGATTGTGGTAATAAAAGGGACTCCTAATTCTACCGCAAGCCGCCGCATACGATAGCCATCCCTTTTAGGTCCACTCCCTTCTGTAGGTGTATTGATAATAAGTTGCACCTTTTTCTCCCGCATCAGTGATAGTGCGTTAGGGGTCTGTCGCTCGCTTATTCGCCACACTGTCGTTACAGGGATTTTGTTGTCTTTGAGATATTGTGCGGTTCCTTTAGTAGCAAGAAGTATTAAGCCGCATTCAACCAGTTTCCGAGCAATTGGAAGGATTTTGGGTTTGTCCGAATCGCAGACCGTGATATATACATAACCTTCGGTTGGAAGACGATTGCCTGCTGCTAATAATGCCTTATAATACGCCAAGCCAAAAGAGGTGTCTATTCCCATCACTTCACCGGTTGATTTCATCTCTGGGCCAAGGATAGGGTCAACGCCGGGGAGTTTCATAAAGGGGAAAACAGGTGCCTTGATGGAAACATAGTTTGCGCCCCGCCCGGGCTGGCTTGTAGTGAGTCCTCCCGAAAGCACATTCGGGAGGGTAAACTCCGCGAATCTGACGGACACTTCCGCTTCGCTCAATCCGAGGTCTTTAAGAGTAAGCCCGAGCATCAATTTGGTAGCGACTTTTGCCAGAGGGATACCTATGGTTTTAGAGACATAAGGGACGGTTCTTGAGGCGCGGGGATTGGCTTCAAGTATATAGACCAGACCATCTTTAACCGCAAACTGGATATTGATTAAACCAACCGTTTTAAGTGCCAGAGTGATTTTTGTGGTAATGCGTTTTATTTCAGTGATAATTTCTTCGCTGAGTGTTTGAGAAGGTATGACACAGGCGGCATCGCCTGAATGGACACCGGCTTGCTCAATATGTTCCATAATCGCACCGATAAAGACATCTTTACCATCAGAAACCGCATCCACATCTATCTCCACTGCATTGGCGAGGTATTTATCAACCAGGACGGGATGCTTTTTGGAGACTTTGACAGCAGAAGCGATGTAGAATTCCAGTTCTTTTTCATTGTGGACTATTTCCATTCCGCGTCCGCCGAGGACATAACTTGGTCTGACCAGAACCGGGTAACCTGTTTTAGCGGACAATTCGCGCACTTCGTCAAAAGAGTAACCTGTATGCCCTTCTGGCTGGAGGATACCTATTTTGTTAAGTAGGATAGAAAATCTTCTGCGGTCTTCAGCAATATCAATAGAATCTGCGGGTGTTCCCAGAATTCGTGTCTTAAGGTCTGTTCTTCTACTCAATTCTGCCTGTAATGGCATTGCTAAATTGATAGAAGTCTGACCACCAAACTGGACTATTACTCCATCGGGTTTTTCTTCTTCTATTACATTCAGCACATCTTCCAGAGTGAGCGGTTCAAAATATAATCGGTCTGAGACATCGTAATCAGTAGAAACGGTCTCTGGATTATTATTAATGATAATTGCCCTGACACCTTCTTCTCTTAAGGTCTGGACGCCGTGCACACAGCAGTAATCAAATTCTATACCCTGGGCGATACGGATTGGACCGCTGCCGATGATGAGGACTTTCCCCCTCACCATTCTCTCTCCCCCGGGGGGAGAGGGTTGGGGTGAGGGGGCGGATTGTTGAGCCGCAGCGAAATCCCGATGTATATCGGGACGGATTGCGGATTGGTGATTCGCAATTTCGTTCTCGCTTTCATAGGTAGAATAGAAATAAGGAGTCTTTGCGGAGAATTCCGCAGCGCAGGTGTCAACCATTTTATAGGTGGGCTTGATGCCAAACGATGTCCTTAACTGGCGAATATTCTTCTCATCTTCTCCGATAAGATAGGCAATATATTCATCAGAAAACCCTAATCTTTTGAGATGATAAAGAAGTTCTTTATTAAGTCCTGCCTGCGTCACGAATGCTTTCGGGACAGGCAGGTCGGATTTCTTTCCCGCTAAGGCGGGATGCCGCCCCCTTCGCCCGCCTCGCCGAGCGAGAGCGAGGCTGGGGGGGCGAGCCTCGCCCTGCTGGGCGGGGGAAAGGAATGATATCTTTGGATCCCTCCGGTCAACCGTGATAATTCTGGCTCTTTTGTGATAAACCGCATCCTGCACAAGTCGTTTTACTGCCTGGAATGTTTTCTTATCAGCCCGCGTGGCAAGTAGATATTTATGGTGTCGCAAAATCTCTCTGGCAATACGGGCGGTATCTGCTGGTTCTTTATTCTGACAGAATATTACTTCCGGGAAACCACACCGTTTTTCTCGTTCTATATCAACCCGCCACTTTTTCATAGTATAGGAAAGTATAAACACGAATGGGGACGAATAAAGCGAATGACACGAATAATATGTAATCCAAACGAATAGAGAATTAAATTCGTGGGATTCGTCCTATTCGCTCTTATTCGTGTTTAATTTTCTTGCAGATTTCAGTTTATATACATCCTCTTTACTCTTTTACCCAGCCCACAGGTTATCACATAAGGCGAGACCTCGCACAATCTGGCTAAATCCTCAACGAGAATACTCTCCACATTACTCTGCTTCGCTTCCGGTGGAATTTTTGTGGACTGGTCTTGAGACCCAATCAGGATAACTTCATCTCCGACCTTAACATGAGAGCCACAGGATGCCGAGGGATGTATATCAGTAACATCAACCATAATATAGTCCATAGTAACAGCACCGATAATCGGTGCCTTTTTGCAGTGGATAATTACTTGTCCCTTATTGGAGAGATGATAAGGATAACCATCGTTATATCCGATTGGAATAGTAGCGATTTTGGTCCTTCTTTTGGTAATATAATTTTTGCCATAACTTACCGCGGTTCCTGTAGGAACTATCTTCAGAAAGGTAATCTGCGATTTAAGACTCAGGATAGGGTTGAAAGAAATCCTTTTACCGGCATTAGTAATCTCCCTCAGATTACCCGGGTCTATGCCATAGACGATACCACCTGCTCTGACCATAGTAAAGAGTGCATCAGGGTGACAGAGAATTGCGCCCGTATTGGCAATATGTTTCAATGGTATTTTTAGCCCCAGCGAGTTTTCTATCTCTTCAACAGTCTGACGAAACAGTCCTACCTGCTTCTCTGTAAAACTCTTTTCCTTATGGTCTGAAGAACAGGAGAGGTGAGAGGAAATCCCTTCTAATTTAAGATGGGATAATGCGGGTAGTTTTCGTGCGATTTCCAGTGCCCTTTTTGGTGTTGAGCCCAGACGGCTCATCCCGCTGTCAATCTTAAGATGGACAGAAAACAATTTATTCTGTCTCTTTGCCTCATCATTAAAAAGTTCCAGAAGGTCCATTGAGTGAATGGTGGGCGTGATATTGTAACTTACCATCCAACTGATTTCTTCTTCAATAACTGCGCCGAGTATGAGAATCGGCTCCAAGATACCGCTCTGGCGGAGTTCAATGGCTTCAGAAGAATCGCCGACTCCGAGCATATCTGCACCGCTTTCAAGGGCGGTCCTGCCGACCGGCACAGCGCCGTGACCATAGGCATCTGCCTTGACCACGACCAGTATCTTTACCCCGTTAGAAGTCCGTACCGCTGGGGGCGGGGGCATGGCGCCAAAGGCGCCATTACTTCTAACGGGGTTGACCTCCGGACATACCAGAGTGCGTAAGTGTCTGACATTATCCGAGAGGGTCTTAAGGTTAATCTCTGACCAGGTACGATATTTTTTCATATTATCTACGCTCGGAGTTTATCCCGCACATAACCTACTACTTTGGTATATCCACCGTGGTAGGTTATGTGCTGGACTCTATGCTCTTTGCTTTATTCATCTCTGCCTCTGTCTTTCTTAAATACATCGGCAATAACTTTATCGGGTCATCCTCTTTGCCTTCTTTATAATATTTATATCCTAAAATAGCAACATTTCTCGCTTTAGGAAACCAGAGGTCTTCGGTGGGGGAGAACACAAAAAGCGGGCTATCTTTTAACCTCTTAAAGACTTCCTGATAACTTTTAAGACCATCCCCGAATAATAGCGTTTTACCTTTTGCTCTGCTAATATATCCGGTTAATAATCTCACTAATTCCTCAGGACTTATAGCAAGATAATCAGTACAACGTTTATACTTCCACTTTTCCTCTCTTTTATCAGGAATCTCTCTTCTCTCATAGATTGCTGTATAAACCTGATTCCATTTAGCATCAATAACCGGACAGATGAAGTGATAATCTGCCTCAGCCCCCCCCCCTAAATTATCTACTAAAACATCAAGTGATGGGACGCCGATGATTTTGATATTCAAGAAAAACGATATAGTTTTAGCAATAGCAAGACCGACCCGCAGACCGGTATATGAGCCCGGACCAATATCAACAGCGATCAATTCTATCTCATCTTTACGCCATTTTACTTTATTGAGTAACCTATCCAGAGCAGGCACCACTGACTTGCCGTGTATTAACCCTTTCTTAAGGGTAATCTCTTTTACCCTACACTTAAAATGGTGTGCAAGAGTGGGAATGTCCAGAGCCGCAACACCACCATGAATAGACGAGGTTTCTATTCCGATTATTTTCATATCTGAAGAATTGTAACCTTTTTTCTAAGGGAAGGCAATCTTTCAGTTAGTTTTACTTGACTCAACAATCTTTTTGGATTACAGGTTTGTTTTCTGTAGAAAGACATCCTATAAGGAGTCAAGGAAAATCCCGCCCCGATATTTATCGGGGCGGGATAAGATACTGTAACGCTCTGGCGTCCCTGCTGGAACGCCATCGCTAACAGTATCTAAAAGGAGTAATGATAATGAAAAGAGTTTTTTGCGTTATGTTGTTCTTCGGTGTAATCATCGCACCATTATTCGGTCTTTTTGCCTGCCAATCTAAATTCTCTTCAGTAATAGAACCTTTGCCAATCGTCTCTCATAAAATCATAGCAGAGATAAGCCCGCCAGAACATTATATCAAGATAGAGGATACAATAGAGGTTGTCGTGGAGAGAGAGAAGTATAAGAAACTTGCTAGTTTCTATTTCGCCCTGCATCCAGCACTAGAATTGGAATCATTAAAACTATACCAAGGGGAAGGGGAAGAGCAAGAGATTAAAGTGGTTACAGGTTCGCTACGCTCACTGCAAGAAGGCAAGTTAGAATATCTTCAAGAGTATTATTTTTCTCTGCCTTTCACCGAAGGACGAGGGACTTTGGTCTGTACGTACGAGGGCAAGATTTACCACAAGGTAGAGGAAGAAAAAACCCTTGGCTTTGTAAGAGGCGGGGGAACATCAGGGATTATCTCAGAAGAAGGCGTTTTTCTTCACCACGGCAGTGGATGGTATCCGCGCACCCACATCAGCCCGATGATTCATTTTGAGGTTACCACTTTCACCCCACTCGGCTGGGAGGTGGTCGGACAGAACGAACTCAAGGAGAGAACCGTAGCCACAGATTTCACAGATATTGGTAATAGGGTCAAAACCGTCTGGACGAGTGATATACCCTTTGATTCTTACAGTTTAGTGGCGGGTAAATATATTGTTACTGAGGAGGTTTTGCCCCAGCCGGTCTCGGCCGGTCGGCCTGTTAGCAAGTCCGGTGGTAGCATCAGAATTGCGACATATTTTTCTCCAAGTTCTCAACCTCTTGCCCGTCTACATATTGATGCGGCAAAGGAATTCCTGACACTTTTCCCTCAATTCCTCACACCTTATCCCTATAAATCGTTTTCTATAGTAGAGAATTTCTTTACCACCGGCTATGGTATGCCTTCTTATACGCTTTTGGGTAGAGATGTGATTATGCGAAAGCACATCCAGGAAGGCGGGCTGGGGCATGAGATTATGCACTGCTGGTGGGGTAATTTCGTTAATGTAGATGAAGCAAGAGGTAATTGGTGTGAAGGATTGACCACTTATTGTTCTAATTATTATTATCTGGAGCTCAAAAGGACACCAGCCGATGCCCTGAACTATCGCCGGATAAATTGTGCCAAATTCTCCGCTTTCATCAATGAAGACAATGATTACCCGGTCAGGCAATTCAGAGGTAAACAGGTAGAAGCAGACAGTGAGGTTGGTTATGGTAAACCTTCAGCAATGTTTCATATACTCAGACAGATGATTGGTGATGGGGCATTCTTTTCAGCACTGCAGATGGTAATACAGGAAAAAGGCGGTAAGAAGGCAAACTGGGAGGATTTCCAACTCGCCTTTGAGAATACCTCGGGCTTGAGACTGGGATGGTTCTTCACTCAATGGCTTGACCGCACAGGTGTCCCTGATTTGTCACTACAAGATGTCAGAATAAAATCAGTTGGAACAGATAAATACCAGATTACTTTCACGATAAAACAACATACCGCTATACCTTTTAGACTTTTTCTGCCGGTAGTGGTTACAACGGATAAGGGTAATCAGGAAAGTATTATAGAGATTGCATCGCTGGTAGAGCCAAAGACGATAGAGATTAACGCAGGCAAGGTTATTTCCATAGCGATAGACCCTGAATATCATATCTTCAGACGGCTGAAGGACAAAGAGTTATGGCCCTGTTTAGGGGCGACACTCGGTGATAAGAATCTTCTGGTCATCTATCCAACAGGTGGTAGCACGGAAGAGAACTCGCTCTACAAAAAGGTAGCGGAACGACTCTCGGCAGCGCAGAAGACAATAATTAAACCAGATAATAAGGTCTCTCAAGAGGATTTAAGCAATAATTCGCTTTTCCTCTTGGGAACACCGCAGGTCAATCTTGTTACGGCTCAATTACAGCATCATCCTTATTTTCCGCCAAAGGCGGATCCGCCTCTGGCGGACAAACCTACTAACTTTACCTTACTCAAAGATGGTTTCATCGTTGAGCAGATGACCTATCAATCTCCCGGTCAGGCGCTTTTGGCTTCTTTCTGGAATCCCTATAATGATAAGAAATATCTTTCTATCTTTCTCGGATTATCATCAGAGGCATTAGAAAGGCCTTCCAGAATTATCTTTTTCTATCGCTGGGACCAGTATGTGGTCTTTGAGCAGGGACAGATGACTCGTAAGGGCGACTTTACTCCTCCATTTAATCTATTAGAACACCGTTTTGAACCACAGACCCTGAAGGACTCCGGGGCAGATGGACACAGATTAAAACGGATAGAAAACATTAAGCGACATTATAATTATTTCGCTTCTGCCAGATTAGCCGGCAGGGAGCCCGGGACCGAAGGCGATAAATTAGCCGCAGAATATATCGCACAGGAATTCAAGAAATACGGTCTTATTACAGAAATCCAGCCCTTTGATATTAAAATGCAGAAATTAGGGAAGAAAAACTCATTCTCTCTAACACTGCCGGATGGAAAGGTTAAACAATTTACTCTCGGTAGAGATCTCCTGCCCCTTAATTTCTCTAACAATGGACAAGTCAGCGGTTCTATGGTATTTGCTAATTACGGAATCTCGGCAGAAGAACTTAATTATGATGATTACAAAATCAATCGTATCGATGCAGAAGGCAAAATAGTTCTAATAAAATCCGGTTTACCTGAAACAATAACAGCAGTCCAATATGCCTCATCACTTTACAAGGTTACTAATGCAATACAACACGGCGCAAAAGCCGTTGTAATCATCACTAAAAATTTAGCAGATGAAAGTGCTATCTGGATGGAGTTTCCATCTCCGGCGCTCCAGCAACGGCTGGCATCATCTCCTGTGGGTGCAACAGATAAATATAGGGATTCCCTTCGGTCTCTTACTCTCAAAGGACAATCAAGGATATATTCCCCCTTAATAAATGGGGACAGAGGGGTGTTATCGGCTATTATTACTGAAGAAGCGTCTAAAGAACTACTTGCTGACAATGTTTTCGTCAATATAGAAACGGAGACATACTGGGAAAGGGATTGCGCTACTTATAATGTGGTTGGAATACTTAAAGGAAGTAGTGAAGAGAGCGTGG
>JASEHY010000279.1 GCA_030018555.1 Planctomycetota bacterium | reverse complement strand
GAGCCCCTTCGGGGCTCTCGCAATGACAAAAGAGGGGTTTGTCAACAATCTCAACTTGTAACTTTATATGAGGAGTGTAATCAGTTCTGCCTCTGTCATCAGTGCCTGTATTTTCTTAAGTCGGGTATTAGGTTTCTTAAGAGATGTTCTCTGCAGTGGGTTCTTTGGTCCTGTCTGGGACGCATTTATCTTTGCATTCACTATCCCTAACCTGTTCAGACGTCTTTTTGGCGAGGGCGCACTCTCCTCCGCCTTTATCCCCACACTCTCAAACTACCTTAACAATAAAGAACGTTCCGAGACCCTCCGATTTATAAATATCATCATCACTCTCCTCTTCGGATTCCTTTGTCTTATCGCAGGCGGGGTAATCATCTTCACCTTTATCATCCCTATTATCTTTCCAACGTCCACAGCCAGCGAGAAAATATTATCACCACTATTCCTGAAACTATTAAGGATAATGATTCCCTATTTACCGCTCATCTGTCTGGTGGCGTTATTACAGGCGATTCTCAACTCGCTCAAGCATTTCCTCGCTCCTGCCCTTGCCTCGGTTGTGCTTAATATCTGCTGGATAGGCGGATTCATCGTTGCCCACCTTGTTAACACCGCTGACGAAAACTATAAGGTTATGATAATTGCCTGGGCAATCTTAATAGGCGGCGTGATGGAGGTCATTATTCAACTCCCGGCTTTAGTGAAGAATAAAATTACCTACAAGCCGCAGATAAGTTTCAACCACCCCGGCTTAAAAGAGGTTTTAAGATTGATGTTGCCGACCGTTTTCGGACTGGCAGTATTCCAGATAAATCTTATCTGTGATTATCTGATTGCGGTAATATTCGTTCCAGAAAGTGGCGCAATCTCGGCACTCTATTACGGCAACCGTATGATGCAGTTCCCATTTGCCCTGATTGGTATCTCTTTAGCCACTGCGGTATTCCCGTATCTTGCGGATTACATCGCACGCAACGACATCAACGGAATGCTCGCAGAATACCAGAAGGCATTAAAAGCCGCTCTCTTTGTCGGAATCCCTGCCTCGGTCGGACTGATTGTCCTATCAGAACCTATTATTCGCTGGGCTTTTTATAGCATCCCCTCTTCCTTATTCCAGATTAAGGCATTCACCCCTGAGGCAATAAATAGGACAAGCAATGTCCTGCTCTGTTATTCTATTGGCATCTGGGCCTATGGTGCGGTCCAGATTACCAACAGGGCATTCTATGCCCTCAAGGATATGACTACACCGGTCAGGATAGGGGTTTTTACAGTGCTAATAAATATTACACTGAATCTTATTCTGGTCTTCCCGCTCAAAGAAGCCGGTATCTCACTTGCAACCACCATCTCATCTGTCTTGAATATGGTAATACTCCTGATTGTTCTGGGCAGACGGTCGGGTAATATAAATTTACTCTCCTGTCTGGTTAAAGCCCTGATTAAGCCGCTTTTATGCGGGCTTCTGATGGGTGTGGTATGTTATTTAGGACTGTTGTATCTACCGCGATATCTCCCTCCTATCACAACGGTTTTAGCCGAGACTATCTTTCTTATCGGATTAGTAGCACTGGGGATAGTATCATATTTAGCCATTTCACGGGGTATAAAACGAAACCACAGATTTCACAGATGACACAGATTAAACATGGGGCGTGGAGCGTTGAGCGTATAACGTTGTGCGTCTTGGGTCTTGCGTCAGGACGCAGAACGCAAGACGCAAGAAACAGGACTTGACTCTCTCGCCGACACCACCTGACCATTTCGCAAACGCTTCCTGA
>JASEHY010000278.1 GCA_030018555.1 Planctomycetota bacterium | reverse complement strand
CAATCCCCCAATCCCCCAATTATCTCCTGTGTCTTCAGGGACTGTGCCGTATATTAAACCAAGTGGGTCATTAGAATCCATTGTGATGGTCAAGGCAGAAGCACTTATTCCCAATCGTTTCCAGCCCAGAAAGATCTTTGATAAGGAATCTCTTAATGAACTGATGGAATCCATCAGAGTTGCAGGTGTTTTACAGCCGATACTGGTCAGAAAATCGCCGACGACATCAGAGCAAAGCGGTAACTATTATGAAATCGTGGCTGGAGAGAGAAGGTGGCGTGCCTGTCTGGAATTAAAGATTGAGAGTGTTCCTGTGATTATAAAGGAAGTGGACGACCAGAAGATGTTGGAATGGGCGCTGATAGAGAATACCCAACGTAAAGACCTTAACCCTATTGAACGAGCCAGGGCATATAAGGAACTATCCACCTTTTTTAACCTTACTCAAGAAGAGATAGCCAGAAAGGTCGGGGTTGACCGTGCGACCGTGGCGAATTTTATCAGGATTTTAGACCTGCCTGATGTGGTTCAGCAGGATGTGGCTAACCAGACCATCTCCACCACGCACGCCAGATACCTACTTTCTCTGGAAGACCAGACCTTGCAGGTCAAATTGGCACAGCGCATCAAGAAACAGGGGATGTCGGTAAGGCGTCTGGAATATATTATCAGGTGGCTGAAAAGAAGACGACCATCTGCCTTATCAACTCAAATCCCAAGTATCAGTCCTCATCTCAGAGAAATAGAAGAACGACTGATGCGAAAATTCCAGACCAAAGTAAATATCTACTCGCCTGACAATAAACAGGGTAAAATATACATATCCTTCTATTCCATAGACGACTTCCAGAGGATACTGGATAAATTAGAGCAGGTGTAATGACTTCGCCGTGAACTCTATGTCGCTTATTAAAATACTATGGCTCAAGGCAGTTCAGCAGAATAAAAAGGGTGCTTTTTGGACATTGGTCAGGGTTGTTTTAAGAGTGTTATCTTATTTATACGGCTTTGCGATAAAGATAAGACGCTTTTTCTATAAGACCGGAATCCTGAAATCATACAAACTACCCGCCTATGTCATAAGTGTAGGTAATATCACCTCAGGCGGAACCGGTAAAACTCCTTTTGTAATTTATCTATCTGAGCGGTTAAAAGAGAGAAAGGTGGGTATTCTTAGTAGAGGATATGGTAGAGACTCCAGAAAAACCTATGATGACGAAGACCTTGAGTTGTCAGAGAATGTATTCAGAAAGGTTTCTCCTGACCGTCTTCGGGCTGGGCGAGAACTCATAGAAAAGGAAGCGGTCAAGATAATTATCCTTGACGATGGCTTTCAGCATTTGAGGATAAAACCTGATATAAA
The DNA here is from genome assembly GCA_030018555.1 of Planctomycetota bacterium. Classification (GTDB taxonomy): domain Bacteria; phylum Planctomycetota; class MHYJ01; order JACQXL01; family JACQXL01; genus Yes70-35. Next base: position 422 of record JASEHY010000278.1, on the reverse strand, counting down.
TATAGTGCTGATAGATGCGACCTATCCTTTTGGGAATAAACGGCTTCTCCCAGCAGGGGCTTTACGAGAGCCACTTTCCAGTCTCAAGCACGTTGATATCTTTGTCATCACTCACGCAGACCTTGTTTCTCAAGAGCAGTTGTCTGCCTTAGAGTCCGACCTGAAACGCTACGGAGATAAAGGCATCATCAGAACTATTCATAAACCTTTATCTCTTATCTCGGTAAATCGCAGGGTAGGAGAAACTCTGGATTTATCTATGATACAGGATAAAAATGTCTGGGAGTTTTGCGGTATAGGCAATCCTTATCAGTTTCACAAAACCCTTAATTCACTCTGTACTATCAAAGGGTTCTCCATATTCTCTGACCATTACTATTATTCTACTGAAGACCTTAAAGTACTGGTGCAGAAGGCAAAAG
>JASEHY010000277.1 GCA_030018555.1 Planctomycetota bacterium | reverse complement strand
TTATCAAAAAGATAGAAAGACTAATTGGTAAAATACTGCACCGACAAAAACCAGGCCCTAAGAAATAATTAAGTATTGTGTTCCCCGAATTTCTCCCCCGAATTTTTCATCTGGGTGCTCTTTGCCAAAACGATTAACCGAATGGCGAATTTAATGACAATTCGCAATTGGCTAAGACGTCGCAGGAGGACGGGTATAGAAGGTAAATTCGTTCTCATCCACCTTTTGGGCATGAGAGGGCTTGTCGCGATAATACAGTTTATCCCACGGGTCAGAAAGAAACGAGATAAATAATTGCCTGGCAACAGCAAATTCCTCATCTGTAACAACAACAAGAGGGCTTTGGTCTGTAGCGACTGAGGTGGAAGGTTCTTTTTTGGTCTCGTCATCCTTAACTTCTGAATCCGCTTTATTCATATTTAACAAATTCGCAATCCGAAATTCGTCCCGATATACATCGGAGTGCTATTATCTCGTCTTTGTTATCTTAATTAGTTCACCCTCTGGCAGAAGTGGTAAGATTTCAATACTGGTAACCTTCTGGCGGATAGCAGGGGAGTTTAATAACTCTTTGGGCACACCTAAATTCTCAAAAGAAGTAATACCCACAGTAAGCCCAGCACCTATCCCGCACTCATCCTTTTGGGATGGGTGCGGGATGGGTGCGGGGTCAATCAATAAGGTTACCCTGAATGGTTGCCATTGATGTTTTTTATTAGCGGTGCAGAGTTGCCATATTTCACGGAACGCTTCTCCGAATTCTTCTGCTTCTCTTGTGCTAAAGCCGAGCCATTGACATTGTGATTTTGCCAGAGAGACAAGCCATAAGGAACTATCAGGCGAGTCAGAAAGTTTAATCTCAACTATTCTGGTCTTTGGTGATGGGAACGACTTTATCTTACCCTTGTTATTGGCATCAAAATAGGTATTGCAGAATTGACAGCGATATTTAGCGGGCTTGGTGATTTCTAAAGGTGCCGAACAGGATGGACAGGTTATTTTCGCCGGATACTCAACGATGGCTGTTTCTCTATATGATTCATTATCCCTGAAACTTGAGAGAGCCTCCTTATCGCTCTTAAGAATCTCAAGGACATTATTCATTCCGATTAAATCAAGCGCCTTTTCTATATGAGGCGGAATCGTAGAAAGTTTGATATTGCCATCACTCTCCAGATATTTTTTGTAATACTTTATCAAGAGTCCCATTCCTGAAGAAGAGATATATTTGAGCCCTGCTAAATTGATAATTAATCTTGTTGAATTCTGTTCCAGAAGTTCGGAAAGGACATTCTCAAAAAGTTGATGTGTGGAGATATCAATACTGCCGTGAACCCTCAAAAGCGTGCAATATTTTGAGCCATCTGGTGAAGATTTAGTGATAAGCGGTATATTCTGCCGTTCAAACGTTAAGAGGGTTGTTTGTGTGTCCCGCCTTTGCGGCGGGATAAACTCCCCTCGTCCCCCTCCCCCTCCTGCCGAAACAGGGTGAGCAGAGGCAATAGATTCGCGGAGTTTATCCTGAGGAACGAAGGGCTCACTACAAGTAGGGACTGGCTTGTCTTCTGTCTGCCGGTCAGGCAGGTTCGTCCCGGCATGATTATTAGCATTCCTGCCCGCTCCGCCGGAGCCGCCCGCCCCAGTTGGGAGCGAGGCTGGGGAGCGAGGCGAGAAAGTTTTAGAAGGCGGAAGATGTTTTATTTTCGGATGGTTTCTGTTACTATGCATATTATTATTTCGTAATATATTAGCCAAATGAGAAGAGAACACGAATCACACGAATCAAGTTACAGG
>JASEHY010000276.1 GCA_030018555.1 Planctomycetota bacterium | reverse complement strand
TGGAGTAAGAATTAGGTCATCGGTCATCGGTAATCGGTAAATCAGTCCTACCGATTACCTGATTACCGATTACTGGTTACTGATTACCGACACCTTACCCTTGCCCCCTCGAACCCTTTCCCTTAAAAATAAAAAAGTAGAGACACCACTTTACATCTCTACTTTCTGATTTAATTTCTTGAATATTTGGGAAAGGGCTATCATTATCTTTCTCCTTCCTGTCCCTCCCTTAACTTTAAAGAAATTATACCATATTTTTGAATAGAAGTCAATGGTTTTTTTGTTGCATTGGTAATCGCCCAGTGAACGGTGGGAAGATTAACCACAAGAATTGACATTGGAATCCTCAACGAGTTTGAGGCAAGGTTCAAGGCAATACTGTTCGGAATGAACGAGGCGTCTGTGACTAAATTATGGTGTGTCCAGCCCACTTCCTAAACAGTTAATACATTCTTCCAGCCATAATTGATAATATTTCCTTTAATGACGAAATTCTCCTCTGAACAGGAGATAATTCCTGCTGAGGCAACATCAGAACCCAACGGCTCGAGCAGTCTGCTTAAAGATACTGCATGTTTTGGAGTAATGGTCATAGTGCTTTTTATTTCAAATAGATGCAATTTTCCTTCTTGTTCAATTACCAGATCTATCTCTAATCCATCCCTTGACCGCAAATAATAAAGGGATGGTTTTTGGCCAGAGTTTAAGAATCTTTTCAAGAAATCGCCGATAACCATAGTTTCAAATAAAGCTCCAAAACATGGATGATTAACTAATGCTTTTGTCTCCTGCAAGCCTAATAAATAGGAGCATATAGCCGGGTCGTTAAAATACAATTTAGGGCTTTTTACCAATCGTTTACCTATATTTCTGTAATAAGGATAGAGAAGGTATATCTGATGCCCTGTTTCTAAAAGAGAAAGCCACCTTTTTGCTGTCGGAACACTAATGCCAATATCTCGTGCCATTTCTGATAAGTTAAGGATTTGCCCTGTTCTGGCGGCACAAATAACTAAAAATCTCTCAAAATGGCTAATATCCCCTATGGTAGCTAAATTTCTGATATCCCGTTCTAAATATGTCGTTATATATGACCCGCACCACAATTGCCTATCAACATTCTGATTAGAAGCAATCTCAGGATAAAACCCACGAAGTATTATCTCATTTAAGGAGATTTGTTTCTCGCATTTGTTATGGATACTTAAATTATTAAACCAGTCGGAGGTATCTCCAAATTTTTGAGGTAGCCCTGTCCTCTCAAGTATAGAAAAAGGCAAAAGTGTAAGTATTGCGGCTCTACCGGCTAATGACTGGGTAATTTTATCCATCAAAACGAAATTTTGAGAGCCTGTAATCAGCCATTGACCAGGCTTACGGTCTTCATCTATCTTTGCCTTGATATATGATAACAATTCAGGTAAATACTGTATTTCATCTATAATTACAGGTGGTTTATATTGATTTAAAAAACTTATCGGGTCTTCTTTCGCTCGTATTCGGACATCAGGGTTTTCCAGGCTGACATAGGTATGGGTGTTTGCAAAAAGCATCTTGAGTAAGGTTGTTTTACCTGACTGACGCGGGCCGGTTAAGACAACCGCTGGAAAGGTCTCTATCGCTTTGTAGATTGTTCTGGCTAATACTCGCGGCTTGAATTCCATAATAAAGATTATACACCCTTAATATTTAATATGTCAAGTTAAATTTTAAGCATTACTTCAATTCAGACATTAGACTGGGGATAAGCGGTCAGCCGGAAGCTTTCAGATGGAGAAGAAGATGAAGAAATTTCGTGCTCTAAAAATATG
>JASEHY010000275.1 GCA_030018555.1 Planctomycetota bacterium | reverse complement strand
CCTCATCCCAGGTGGATTCGGTTAATACGCCGTCTTTACGGATGAGAGGTTTGTGTAATCGCTCACGGCTCTGGTTGAGGGATTCATCTAAGGCAGAGGAGGGATAGGCAGGCAAGTCCGTTGTGCGTTGTATGTTGTGGGTTGTATGTTTGGTGTCTTGACGCACAACGCAGGACGCAAGACGCTCAACGTGACGGACAAAATCCATCCCGAAATGCCCTTTGATACACAAATAACCCTTGTTGGCAGGACCATTGGGATTACCTCTGGCACGGACAATACGATTATCTTTTATATCAAGTATAATACTACAGCCACAACCGCAATAGGGACAGATAACAGAAACTTTTTGGCAGTCAGTCAGTCGTCCCTTAAACCGTGCGGTCAAATCAGTTAAGGCACCGACCGGACAGACATCAACACAGGCACCGCAGAAGACACAATCAGAGTCCTTTCTGGGAATATCCAGAGATGTGGTTATCTTGGTGGCAAAACCGCGTTTAGTAAAGTCAATTGCCTCATTTACTACTGCCTCATTACAGGCAGTTACACATCTTCCACACATTATGCACATCTGATATGACATCTGAATAAGAGGATTATCTATTTCGGGTGCATAAGAAGTGCGTTCGCCGTCGAATGAAGTCTTTTCTATGCCGAACTCATAGGCATATTTCTGCAAATCACAGACGCCATTCTTCTCGCAGGTGAGACAATTAAGTTGATGGTCAGAAATAATCAGGTCTAACACTGTCTTACGCATCTGGTGGAGTTTCTCGTTATGGGCAATAACCTCCATACCATCCTTAACCGGTAGGGCGCAGGAAGCCATCGGTGCCTTACCTCCTTTGACTTCTACAATACACAATCGGCAACCAGCAAATGGTGAAAGGGTAGGATGATAGCAAAGGTGGGGGATGTCAATACCTGACTCAAGAGCGACCTGAAGAACGGTCTGATTTTCCTTTGCTGTAACTTCTTTACTGTCAATGGTAAGTTTTATCATAGATATAAGGGTTTAAGAGTTCAAGGGTTTAAGGGTTTATTTTCTTCTATGTCAGATTCATAGGTATTTTCTCATAATGCATAATCCTTTACCGGGGTTACCTAATTACTTCCTTTCCACTTCCGGATATATTTTGTCTATTTTATTCTGAACCTCTATTGTCTCGCTTATTGCGGTAATTACTTTGAGATAATGTAGTGGTTCGTCTCCGGAAAGCACCCGATCTTTGTGGCTCTTGAGCCACTTGTCCAGAACTTGATAACCGCCAATCTGGTATTCCCAAACGGGCTTTTCTATCACCTCAAAATACTGGGTTTCATTGATATAGACCTGTTTTGCCTTTTCGTCATATTTGACCTGTTTGACCCGGTTATCGCCTGCACCTTGGAATTTAACCAATGGATGTTTCAAGTCCGGAGATTTCATCAGATGTAATTCTACTAATTCATGTCCTAATTTCCCCATTGCCGTGAATAATTTATGCTCTTTGGTAAACGGAATGCGTGGAAAATCACTCTTCAGGAACTCGGCATATTTAGTGCGATAGGTATTGGAATAACAAACCCCATACACATAATAGAAAATCTCTTCAGGCGTCGGCTCCTTGCCGTATGTCTCGGTTAGTTCCTTGACCAGAGTTGGATTAAGATTATCCTGCCTTACATCATACTGCTCTATTTTATCAAAGAGCATAAAATTGTATCTGGCGCCGCGCCTGGGCTGGGAACCAATGGTAGTATGAAGATAAAGAGGAAACAGGTAACTTATTTCTCTTGTCTTCAGGCTGTCCAATAAGTCGGAAAAATGCCATTTTTTAGGACTTTTTAGACAGA
>JASEHY010000274.1 GCA_030018555.1 Planctomycetota bacterium | reverse complement strand
CAGGAGAACAGGAATTATCTTGGTTTCCTGGTCTCCTTATAGAAATTATCTGCGAAAATCTGCGTCCTAAATGACGGATATGGGATTATTTTAAGACACCCAAGGGAAGAGCAAAGAAAAGGGAGATAATTAGAAAGATTATGGGCGTGTAGCTCAGTTGGTTAGAGCACACGCTTGATAAGCGTGTGGTCGACAGTTCGAGTCTGTCCACGCCCATTAGAAACTCTTTGAGTCCCGCTTGGGCGGGATAAACTGCGCGAATTAGAGTTTCTTATCACGCCGAGGCGGGATTTTCCCTTGATTCTTTTTCCGCAAGGGCTCGTAGTTCAATTGGGAGAACGCCTGGTTTGCAACCAGGAGGTCACCGGTTCGAATCCGGTCGAGTCCACCATCATTTATGTCCGTCAAGTCCTTGTCGTCTTATACCTTGATACTCGTAATAAGTATTTTTATAAGAGAATCAATGTCCTCTCTGGTATGCATTGCGGTAATAACAAGACGTAACCTACTCTGTCCCGGCGGGACAGTAGGCGGTCTGATAGTCGGCACATAAAAACCTTTTTGCCAGAGCAACTGCGATATTCTTAAGGTCTTTTTGGTGTCGCCGATTACTATTGGAATAATTGGTGAGATAGAATGTCGTAGGTCAAAACCTGCCTCAAGCAGACGGCTTTTGATGTAGTTGGTATTCTGCCACAATCTATATCTGAGTTGTTTCCCTTCACGACATCGCAGTATTTTTAATGCCTCAATAGTTCCAGCACAGACGCCGGGCGGGAGGGCGGTAGTAAATATGAATTGACGCGCCTTATTACGCAAATAATCTATCACAACATCCTTGCCCGTAACAAAACCACCGATTGAGCCGAGTGCCTTACTGGCTGTTCCAATTATTATATCTGTCTTTTCTTCTATGTTAAGTTCTTCTGCCAGACCTCTGCCCTCTTTACCAAAGACCCCTGTAGCGTGCGCCTCGTCTATGATGGTATAAGCATTATATTTTCGTGCCAGTGTTACAATTTCTCTTAATGGTGCACCATCGCCGTCCATACTGAAGGTAGTATCCGTAATAATAAAACGTCGCCGAGTATTAGATATTAAAGATTTTACTCCTCCCCCCCTACCAAGTAGCCGTTCCAGATGCCCCATATCACAATGACGGTAGATGAATACCTCTGCCTTTGTCAGACGAACCGCATCTACTAAACTGGCGTGGTTTAATTCATCACAGAAAATGACATCTTCTTTTCTTATCAGGGTGGTAATAACACTGAGATTAGCAACATAGCCGGAGGTAAAAAGTAGAGAATCCTCTGTATTCTTAAATTTAGCGAGTTCTCTTTCCAGAGAATGGTGTGTGGAGATGGTTCCGGCAAGGAGTCTGGCTGAACCGGCGCCTGCACCGAATCTTCTGGTCGCCCGAACGACGGCGGATTTCACAGCCGGATGCTGGGTCAATCCTAAATAATCATTTGTGCAGAATGAAACAAACCATTGCCCTTTTATCTTCACCCTCACACCTCTGGTATCTTCAATAACCATCGGCTTCCTCAAAAGTCCTTCCGCATTTAATTTCTTCAATTCTCTGGAAAGATATGCTAACATATAGTAAAAGAGTCTACAGAATTCAGTAGAAGAATTCAATAATTACTGAACTCTTGCCCTTACAGGATCCCGTAGGGACGAAAAGGGGAAACAGACCACCCAAAAGGTGTCATTGCGAGCCACGACCCCGCTGGGGTCGGGGCGTGGCAATCTCACATTAAAGCGAGATTGCTTCGTCGCTACGCTCCTCGCAATGACAGTGGGGCGTTTCGTCCCTACGGGATCCTGTCCTTACAGGAT
>JASEHY010000273.1 GCA_030018555.1 Planctomycetota bacterium | reverse complement strand
CTCAACTATAAATATCAGTGCTGAAGGGTTATTATTTGCCCATAAAAAACCTTATCCGCTGGGTACGGAATTTGTCGTGTCTATGAAACTGGGTGATAAAGAATACTTCATCCCTGCTAAAACTATCCGCACGGAACAAAGATTTAGCCAGAAGACATATCACATAGCATTTGTTTTCTCAGGTCTTTCAAACTCCGCCCAGGCAGACCTCTCAAAAGAATTATCTCAGATGTATGAAAGAACTAAAAAGCATCCCTAATCTTGCCATTGTTGGCAGACCGAATGTTGGCAAGTCCGCCCTGTTTAATGCCCTTGCCCGTCGCCGTATATCCATCGTGGATTTACAGGCAGGCACAACCAGAGATAGAGTCTCGGCAGAGATTACTCATAACGACCTCTATGTGGAACTTGTTGATACCGGCGGATTTGAACCACTCTCATCCGACGTTTTACTCTGGAAAGAAATCCAGACGCAGATAAAAACCGCGATGGAAGAAGCAGATGTTATTTTGTTTGTAACAGACATCAGAACTGCCGTTACCGGTATTGATATAGAAATTAGCAAATATCTCCATCGCAGTAAAAAACCCGTTATTCTCTGTGTTAACAAAGCGGATACACCTGCACTGGAGAAGAATAGTGATGAATTTCGTAAGTTAGGGTTTCCTCCATTGCCAATATCAGCACTCCAGAAACGAGGATTAGATGTCTTATGGGAAGAAATCGGGAAGAAATTATCGGTGCCGGAGGTCATGCCGAAGGCAGATCCGCCCGTACGGGCGACCGTCCCGTCTAATAGGTCGCCTTTGGCGGACAGACCATTCCCGCTTCGTCCGCCTAAGGCGGGAATGACCATAGCAATTATAGGAAAACGAAATGTGGGTAAATCAACCCTGGTTAATAATCTTGCCAGAAAAGAACGCACCATCGTAAGTGAAATACCGGGCACAACCAGAGATTCCATTAATGTCAGATTTGAAAGAGACGGTAAGGCATTCATCGCCATTGATACCGCAGGAGCCATTAAAAGAAAACAACTCAAAGAAGCGGTGGACATCTACGGACAGCAAAGAACTGAAAATTCCATAAAATGCTCTGATGTGGTTATCTTAATGCTTTCCGCTAAAGAAAAGGTCTCGGAAGTGGATAAAAAGGCAGGACAGATGGTCATTCAGAACCACAAACCATGTGTGATTGTGATAAACAAATGGGACCTCGTCAATAATCAGGCATCACCTCAGGAATACAAAAAGTATCTTGATAAGACCCTTCCCTTTGTATCTTATGCCCCCATTGTATTTATCTCTGCAAAAACCGGCTTTAATGTAAGCCAGATGGTCAAAGTATGCAGACAACTCTATAAACAGGCAGGATTAACAATCACGACAGCCACCCTCAATAAAATTACCGGGCAAATAAAAACCAGAATACCTCTATCACAGCGGGGAAGCAAACAGCCAAAAATATATTACGCAGTCCAGAGCGGTTCCTATCCACCAACTATTACCCTGAAGGTCAATAACCCTTCACTCTTCAGCAAAGGGGCAATTCGTTATATTCAGCAACAATACCACAAGGCACTCCCGCTAAAGGAAGTTCCCCTGAGAATTATATTAAAAGAGTGAAGTCTCCCTATCCCGAATAATTCATCCCTAACGGAATTGGGAAATTATAAACCACAGATGCACACGTCTGCCGCAGGCAGGCTTTGATGAGACCCACAGGGACACAGTGAGTCTCGTCAAGTCCCTGTGAAGCCTTCGCCGAAGGCGGATTTTACTTGACAATTTATCCTAAATTGCTATTATGTCCGTAGTGGTTCATAACTTTTGAACTTGTGGTTTCTCT
>JASEHY010000272.1 GCA_030018555.1 Planctomycetota bacterium | reverse complement strand
CCGATGTCCATCGGGAGAAGGACAGGATGGTGTAACCATAAGGGCAAGAGTTCAGATATTAGAAGTAAGAAATATGTCCGGTATAAAGATAAGAGTAGAAGGTTCAATAGATAGAGCACTTAGGCATTTCAAACAGAAGTGTATAGATGCCAATGTCTTTAATGAACTGAAGAGGGTTGCCTTTTACGAAAAACCAAGCGAGACAAAAAGAAAATCAGACCAGAGAAAATTACGTACCGCTCAAAAATTCAGCAAGCGAAGGTTCGCTCGTAAGCCCGTCAAATCCGACAAGTCCGATAAGTCCGACAAGCCGATGTGGAAAAGAAGAAATTCTTATTAGTGCGACTTTTATGGCGCCAACGGCGCCAGAATTAGGAGTTTATCCCGTCAAAGGGACACTTATCCCGTCCTTCACGATAGCCATCGTCCTGTGAAGGACAGGATGGTGGCTACCAAGCATAGCGAGGGATTACCCCCCCAGAATACCCCGCCCTTTAGCCCGCATTATTCATAAATTATATCTCACCACAAAGAACACACAGTTTAGTCGACAAGTTGATAAGTGGTAATTTTCTTATCAACTTATCATCTTATTTACTTATCTACTATTTCTTTGTGCCATCTTTGTGTCCTTTGTGTCTTTGTGATTTAATCAGTGTAATCTGTGTCATGTCAAAGGCATATCCGCCTCTGGCGGAAAATCTGTGGTTTACAACTCCGAATTCACTTTAGAATTACCGAAAATCTGCCGATAATTTCTATATGAGATTTGGGGATTTTATACTTTCATCTCTAAAGCGATGGGGCATCTTTATTTTTATCTTCACCATTTCTGTCTTTATGCTCCTGATTATCCACCGTAAGGTCTACGCCTATTATTCTACTCAACCGACCTACCAGATTGATTTCTCATCATTAGAAGTTCTTGCCAAACCTGATTGGTGCAGCGAGGGATATTTTGAACAGACTATTGAAGACTCTATGAAATTTGATGGTCAAACCCCTCTCTTTGATAGGAACCTTATTAATGACCTGTTGAGAAAATATGAGCAGAACCCATGGGTGGCACGGGTAGAATCTATAGAGAAACAATTCCCGAACAAACTCGTTATTAAACTTGAAGTAAGAAGACCTGTCGCAATGGTAGAGATGAAAAAATTGAGCGGACGGAGTTTCTACTATCTGATTGATAAACAGACTGTAAGATTACCGGGAGAATACTACCACGCCCCTTCATTACCTATGACATTACCTGTTATCGTTGGAGTAAGAAACTCTCCTCCTCTACCGGGTGAAAAATGGCAGGATAAGGGCTTATCTGATGCGATTGATGTGGCTGTTGTCCTGAAAGAACAACAGGTCCTCTCTCAATTGGATATCACCGCCATAGATATTAGCAATATTAACGGGCGATTGAATAAACGAGCAAGCGAGATAGTTCTTCTTACCAAGAACCATACCCAGATAGAATGGGGCAGACCTATCAAGACCGATAAATCATTTGAACTCTCTCCTGCTGAGAAAATCAAGAATCTCTATCGTGCCCTGCAGGTTTCTCCTCAATTACAGGGTATTAAAACCGTTAAGATACAATTTGACCGACCTTATATGGTATTACGAGAAGATTCTAAAAAGCCACCAGTTCAATCACCTCCAAAACGTTCAAAATAGCCGGGCTCCGTCATTTAGCCACAGAGACACAAGGGAAACCACATAAAAAATTCTTTGTGTCTTTGTGTCTTGGTGGTTAGATTTTTCTTGTGCGATTTTTCGGGGGAGAATATCAGCTGGTCTTTCCTATAATAGACCCCTGTCAAGAGGGTAATAGACCTATCAGTAAGGCAAAGGAAA
>JASEHY010000271.1 GCA_030018555.1 Planctomycetota bacterium | reverse complement strand
CCCATACGGGCGAAGCAAACCCGATGAGATTGCTTCACTTCGTTCGCAATGACACTTCGTGTCAGATTGCCACGGTCACCTTCGGTGACCTCGCAATGACAACTTTTGGTTAATACCCACTATAATTTCTTATTCGTGTAATTCGTGTTTATCCGTAATTTTCCTTGACTTCTCTCTTTCTTTAGAGTAACTGTCGTAGCGACAGCCCCCCGATGTCGCTATAAAATCTATGATAAGGTATAAGACTAAAAAAGATAGATTGGTTATTACAGACAATAAAACCAACGTAAAATATCTTATCAGAGAACAGTTGGCTGTTTTTACCCCTCGCCCACTGGGTGACCCTGCGGGTCAAAAGACAGTTAGCACCTATCTCAAACTCCTGACCAGAACTATAGAGAATAATGACTATATAGAGTTACCGTCTGATAATGTTCCCTTGGTTCTTGTGGGAGATGTGCTCCATTGGCTTAGACGAATTCCCTCTGAATCAATCTCCTGTATAGTAACCTCCCCACCTTACTGGAATTTAAGGGATTATTATGTTGATGGACAAATAGGGCAGGAAAAAACACCAGAAGAATATACAGATAAATTATTGGAAGTATCTAATGAATTGCTCAGGATACTAAAAAAGGACGGTGCCTATTTCTTAAATATCGGGGATACTTATATTGATAAAGGACTGCAGATGATTCCTCAAAGATTGGCTTACAGGATGCTTAACGAGGTAAAAAGTACAGGTAAGAACAGGAGAAAAATCGGATGGCTTTTGCGTAATCAGATAATTTGGTATAAACCAGACCATATGCCTTCGCCGGTTAAGACCAGATTCACAAATACCTATGAACCAATTCTCTTTTTTACCCGTGATGATTGGGAAAAGAATGTTTATTTTGACATTGATAAAATTCGTATCCCATATAAATCTGACTGGGAAGATAACAATATCGGATTACCCCATTCTCTAAGCGAGACAGAATACAAAAGGTTATTACCAGAAATTGAGAAGAAAAATAATGAATTAGGATACAACGGAAAATTTAGAGGGAATGAAGTAAATATCGGTGCTTCACCAGGTGGACGAGCATCGGTTACCGGTATTAATTATATTAAAAAGAGAAAGGTAGAATTACCCCAGGAAATTATCTGCGATTATTTAAGAGAGTGGCGGGAAAAACGGAATATCTCTGTTATTGAGTTAGATAAGAAATTAGGATATAAATATACAGCAGGTCATTGGTTCCGTAAAGATGCAGGTGGTTCATTACCCACACTTGAGGACTGGTTAAAATTAAAGGAAATATTAAAATTTGATAACAAATATGATAAGGAAATGACCGAGATACACTATGTATTACAGACAATCAGGAAACATCCTGATGGCAAAAATCCCGGTGATTTCTGGGAGATGAAAACCGCCAAGTTTAATAAGAATCATTTCTCTGTTTTCCCAGAAGAATTGCCCAGAAGGGCAATTCTGGCCTGTTGTCCACCGGATGGAATTGTCTTAGACCCTTTTGCAGGTTCAGGAACAACCGCTAAAGTCGCCCAAGAACTAAATAGAAAATCTATTATGATTGAACTACAACCAAAATTTGTAGATATTATCAAAGAAAGATGCGAAGAGATAAGAGAGGTAAGTTATGCCGACTGATATCGGAATAGAAGAATTAGAAAAGAGATATTTGGATTATATCGTTACTGCCTTACGAGGAGACCTGTCAGGGGTAATTGAGGGGTTAAATTCACGCATTAAGATATTGAATGACTGGAAACAGCCATTCTTAAAGACCGCCCGCAAAGAACATAAACAACCGTCTGACCTTGATGCCGGGGCAGAACGTATCTTTCATCACTTCTTTAAGAG
>JASEHY010000270.1 GCA_030018555.1 Planctomycetota bacterium | reverse complement strand
AGCATTTTTCAACCTGTCTAAAAAGTATCTTTTGGTGGACTTTTTGGACAGTCTGTAATAGTATTAAATTTCTTTTCCGCCTCTTCATCTATAATCCGGTTGATTTCCTCTGCCAGTGCGTCTCTCAAGGTAAATTTCCTTGAGAACAATACAGCCAGGGAATTCTTCTTTACCAATTTATCAACGCTCTTCTGCAGGAATATCTTCATCGCCTTGACATCTATTGCCTGATTCTGGACCTTCTTCAACAACCACGAAAACAATTCCTCTTTGGTCTCGTCCTTATGCTGATAGGCATAGGGCAGTTTTTCCTGTCTCTCCCGGATAAACTGGCCAGTCTTATCAATATCTATTTTTACCATCCTATTTTCATAATCGTCAATCACTGTATCTTTTATGGAAAACCTGGTAATATCAAAATCCTCACCCACCAAATCCTGCCAGAAATCCAATTCGTGGACATCGCCTGATTTATCCTTGATACAAACAAACGGTATTTTTACTGCCTCATCTATTGCCTTTCGCTTGACCAGAATGGGCGGTTTGCCGTCTGCCTGGTCTTTGATGCGGATATCGTCTTTGGAATAACCGTTATCCTCCAATCCCTTAATAACCGAAGCGGCAGCATCGTCAAACCGCTTGGACGAGGTAATCACGTATGACTCGTTCAATTCCGTATTCTTCTTATTTTTGGCATAGGGTAATCTCAGGATTCTACCCATTAACTGCTCCACAGCCAGCCGGGTGCCGATATTAGAAACCGAGACCAAGATATAAGCAAAGGAACAATCCCAACCCTCTTTGATAGCATCTCTGGTAATGATGTATTTTATCCGGTTCTTTTTCAGGAATAGGTTTCTGGTATCGCCAATCTCGTCTTCATCTCCGGTCTTTTTGGCAATCTCATCACGGCTGATTTTCAGTTCACCCGTGAGGAAATCAATAATCCTTTGAGCGTGGACTTTATCAACGCTCTCCTTTATCTGCTCTGCCTGAATCAGGACTATTGGACTGATAAACTCACCGGTTTCCTTCTCTTCCTTACGACACAACTTCTCTAATTCCCTTTGTTTCTCTGCCGATACCTTGAGCGCCTCCTGCCACTGCTGGTGATTTTCCAGATTAATCGGTATCTTGACCATCTGCTCTGATTTCAATTCAAATGCCTTTACATCTACCAGAACATTGCTATCTATCGGCGTAGCGGTAAATTCAATCACAAAGGACGGCTTTAACAGAGCGGATGTCTTTACCCATAAGTCCGTTTTGGCGTTATGACCTTCATCTAACACCATCAACGGCTTATTCATTCTGATAACATTGGCAAGTGATTTTATGATATTGCCTTCCTCGTCTTTATCCAAATCATCACCGACCAGTTTTTCAAAGTGCTGGAGTAATGCTCCGTTGGATTGATATACCTTAAGACCTTCTTTTTCCTCGCGCCTGAATCCCTGAAGCGTGGAGATAACGATGCAGAGATTATTCTCTATATCCGATTTCTTGATAGACAACGTCTCTTTATTATCAAGAATCACAACCTTATTATCAAACCGGCTGTCTAAGATTTCACGGTGCGGGTCTCTGCGGTCTTTAAGTTTATTAAGGGTCTGTTGCTTAATCGCATCAGAAGGCACAAACCAGACCACCAGACCGTGACTATCTTTCTCGCACAGATAATGCTCAAATATCTGATAAACGCTCTCGCAAGCAACTAGGGTCTTACCACCGCCGGTCGGAATCTTGATACAGACAAAAGGCACTTCAGGCGTATCAGCGGGTTTATATTTCTTACCGGAATCTGTGGTTCTTGAAATATAAAAAGCGACATCTGGTTTTTGTTGAACTCTTGCTGATTTCAAGAAATTGGTT
>JASEHY010000026.1 GCA_030018555.1 Planctomycetota bacterium | reverse complement strand
CTTTATTATTTCTTGCAGAGGGAGAGATTAATCAGACCAAAAAAATACTGGAAGAACCATCAATGGCACTGAAAAAATATGTTCCTTTCCTGGCGCTTTCTGCTTATATAAATTATAAAGAACGCAAGATAGAAAAAGCAATTAAACTATTAGAAGAGGCACTCGCAATAGACCCTTCTAATCTCTGGGTAAGAAACAACCTTCTGAAAATAACCAAATCTGCCGCCCAGTCAATCTGGGTTGATAACTTTGAAAGAGCGGATAATACCGTGATTGGCAGGGGCTGGACAGAGAATGAAAAATATGGAGTTGAAATCTCTATCTCTAATAAACAATGCCTTTTTAAGGGCACGCAGTCACTAAAGGGCGAGGGTATTACTTATCTTGAAAGGAGTATATCCAGAGACTCTTTTATTAGATTTGAAGCACGATTTAGCATCCCTGATATTGAACGACCCTTCCCAGGAATCTATTTTGCTACTCAATCAAAAGACCGCATCCTCTTTATTGCCTTGCGTAATAACCAGATTTCTTACGGATTCTCTACCACTTCTGACATTCTTCCAACAGAATGGTCCTCATTCCAGAAGCCACCAATTACTGCTCAAGAATTCAAGATATCACTGGAGGCAGTCGGACCAAAAGGAAATCCTGCTGAATTTCACTGCTTCATAGATGATGTATTATTCGGGATAATCCCTCTAAAGATAGCTTTTGGCAAACCTCAGGAGGTCTCATATCTGGTGGGCGTATATGGTTATGCAGGGCTGAATAAAAAATGGGATATGACTCTCAAGACTGCACGGGTCTTTGAGGAAAAACCGAAATAGTTGGAGATTGTTGCAAATTTATCGGTTCCAACTGTCATTGCGAATCCACTGGGTGAAGCAATCTGACGCTCTGCGTCATTCTGAGCGTTAGCGAAAAATCTCTAACTATTGTTAAGAGACCCTTCACTTTGTTCAGAGTGACACTTCGTATCAGATCGCCACGGTCGTCCCAGAAAGACGACCTTGTCCCGTCCAGGCGGGAACAATTCTGAATATTTGACACACTCTCCTTAGACGCCCTAATATCGGAAAATGGGGATAGTTTTGGACTGGATGGCTTTATTGTTTTTAAGATAGGTAACCGTTACGGATAACAGATAAGCAAGATGTCGCGGTTTTATATTTGATTCAAGATGTATATAAAACTGTATCTTTCCATCTGCGTCCTTGAGATACATAGGAAATGTCTGCTCTACATCAGAGAGTAGTGGAGTTGCTAAAAATTCATCATCATTTACTGCCCGCACCATTTTTCTGGATAGTTTGATATCTTTGTTGATAGTTAGAGGCCAGCCGGTATCGGATAAGACCTCCTCCTCAACGTGAGGGCAGATGCTGTTATTATAATACGGACCTTTATATCCTCTTATTATCAGCGTACTATCAGAAGGAAAAACAACATCGGTTGGTATAAGATGCGGGAAAGATTCTTTTGTAGTCTCAAGTTTCAGATAGAGGTGATATTCTTCAGCAAGAGACTGCTGATTGGGATGAAAAGGGTTTATTTTGATAATCTCTATTTTGTTTATATAGGCGGTATGCTGTAGTTTAGTTTTAAGAAAGGGAAATAAGAAGCAGGAAACGATTATTATCATCCCTATGAAAAAGAGGAAGGTGGATTTATAATATGGCTTCATGCGTCTTGTCCCGCTCGGGGCTATGATAATTTCTATTTGTTGGTCAATGCGGCAATACCCGGCAATTCTTTACCTTCCATAAATTCAAGAAAAGCCCCACCGCCTGTTGAGATATGTGACATTTTATGGGCTACGGCAAACTTATCCGCTGCGGCAACGGTCTCACCTCCACCTATCACCGTCGTAGCATTTAATGAAGATAAAATATGAGCAACCGAGCGTGTCCCTTCTGAGAATTTATCATTCTCAAAGATTCCCAGAGGACCATTCCAGATAACAGTTCTGGCATCCTGCAATTTCGAGGAGAATAGTTTGATGGTTTCAGGTCCGATATCAACGCCACTAAAACCTTCACTAATTTCGCCTTTTTCTATCTTGATTCTACCTTTGCTATCAATATGGTCGGTAACGAGATGGTCTACGGGGAGGACTATTTCCACCTTTTTTGCTCTGGCGCTGGCAAGAAGTTTGGAGGCGACTTCAATATAATCTTTCTCTAATTTTGATGAACCAATATTTTTCCCCTGCGCCTTTAGAAAAGTATAAGCCATTCCCCCACCGACAAGAAAGATGTCCACCATATTCAGAAGGTTTTCTATGACTGTAATTTTATCGGACACTTTGGCTCCGCCTAATATTGCTACATATGGTTTATGAGGAGATTCTTTGAGTTTATAAAGATACTCTATCTCTTTAGCGAGCAGTAACCCTGCACCAGATTTAAGATAACGAGTAACCCCAACAATAGAAGCATGTGCCCGATGTGAGCAGGCAAAGGCATCATTGATATATAGGTCGCCTAAAAAAGCGAGTTTCTTGGAAAAATTATTATTATTGGCTTCTTCTTCAGGATAAAATCGCAAATTCTCCAATAAAATAACTTCTCCTTCTTTCATCTTGGATACGCTTTTTTCTACTGTCTCTCCAATACAATCATCCATTTTCTTTACGGGGCGTTTAAGAATTTCTTCTAACCTTCTGGCGATATTATCCACTTTCAATTTCGCATCTTTACCTTTAGGCCGACCAAGATGAGTCATCAGGACAAGTTTCCCTTTATTATTCAGGATATAGTTTAGTGTTGGAAGTGTTGAACGAATACGGTTATCATCCGTAATATTACCTTTTTCGTCCATCGGCACATTATAATCTACCCGCGTTAATACCCTTTTATCAGCGATATCCATATCTTTGATTGTTAGTTTATCCATAATATTTCTCCCTTCTATCATACATATAAAGCAACCTGATTTTTGCCTCGTTTTTTTGCTTGGGTAAGTAAGGATGTATCAGCGGCGAGAATTAACTCGTTTTCTGTCTTAATACCGGAGTCCTTAAAATAAGAAGCCACGCCAATACTAACAGTCAAAGAAGTCGTTTTTTCAGCCCCGATTGTTCCTTCCCTCGTAGCGGAAAATTGATAGTTAGCAATTGCCTTTCTGATATTCTCTGCAATCTGAAGTGCCTCAGTGCTATTGGTGCCGGGTAAGATGACCAAGAATTCCTCTCCGCCGTATCTTGCAGGAATATCAATTAGTCTGATATTTTGCTGAATAAGAAGACTTATTTGCCCAAGGCAATAGTCCCCTGCTAAATGTCCACAGTCATCATTATAGCGCTTAAAATTATCAATATCAATCATTAATATAGATAATGACTGATTGAATTGTTCGGCTCTTTTTATCTCATTGTTCAATCTCTCTTTAATGTAAATATGATTATATAGTTGAGTGAGTCCGTCTTTTACTGCCATCTGTGATAATCTCTTGTTAGTCTCTCCTAAAGCCACAGCATATTTGTTCGCCTCGTTTACTTTATGGTGAATCTCTTTTATCATCTCTATAAAACAGGTATTTAATTTTTCTGTTTCATCTTCTGTGGAGTCAAAAGAGATACTACCCTGTGAGATCTCCTTTACAAAACGCACGGTTCTTTTGGTCACATCTTCTAATGAAGAAATAGAGCGGTATAATAACAATACGGCTGATATTGACATCAGCATCAATGCCCCTATTCCTATCAGTAAACCAATAAATTTATACGGTGAAATTAAGAGATGTTGAGTTTGGATAAAACCACTGCCTAAAAGATATGCCACAAATAATGCGGGAATAACTGAAAAAAGAAAATATGCTAACAATAATTTATATCTTAACCCTTTAGATTTGAGAGAGGGTTTCTTCTTACTCATATATTTCTCCTTGAATCGCTACTATCAATTAAACTTATCTTATTATATTATAATATTATAACAATCCGCTTAATTAAGCCAAGAATTTTATATATTTTGGTTTGACCATTTACTCGGCATTTGATAAAATTGGTCACAATGAAAAAAATATTATCTGCTGTAGGTATTAGAGGAACCATTATCCTGTTAGGAGTTATTCTGGTGGTCTCTCTCTATTCCTGTTCTACTACTAAACAAGAAGACCCTAAAATAGCATTGCCTGACAGGGAGAAGATTCTACTTGCTGACGATAAGATAAAAAAGATTGAGACTTATAGTGAACCTGCACACCTTAAATCAAGACTTTATCAATCGTCCCAAACGGAATGTGATATCGCGGCTGAAAGACTGGTGTTATTACGGTCTAAAAAATCTAATAAAATAATATCTGAATCCCTGCGGAGCGATAATGATGAAGTAATAAAATCACTTCTGAAGGCATTAGCCAAACATAAAAGTGACTCTTTGTTCATTGAAGAAATGGTCTATCTTCTTGAAAGTAACAGACAGATATTACTTCCTTATATATTTAATGCTTTTAGTATCGCCGACCCGGAAAAACTATCCAAACAACTCTTGAAATCTTTAAATCAACCAGAGAAGCCCGAGGTTATTCGCCAGAACCTTGTTAAAGGATTATCTTTTGCTCCCAGCAAACGAAGTATCCCATTTTTGATAGGATTATTAACTAATCGTAAAAGCGAATTGAATACAGAAATAGTCAACACCCTGAATATTTTAACCAGGCAAAGTTTCGGCACTAAGGAAGAATGGATTAAATGGTGGGATTTGAGCCGTCATCAGCCAAGGGAGAAGTGGCTGGAGCAGTCAATTATTGAATACAGAAATCTAATAGAGGAGAAAGATAAGATTATCAAGCAATACACTGATACCACTACTTCGTTAAAGATAGAAGTGTTAAAAATAAAACTGGAACAAGCAAGACGGCTTTCTGATTCTACTGCAGAAATTAATTTGCTAACCAACGCTCTGGATGAAAAATCGGTCGCAATAAAAAAATATGCTCTTGAGCAGATAAAAAATATAGAAAAAGGAAAAACCCGACAGATATTACCGAAACTCTATGAACAAATAACCACTTCTAAGTCCCCTGCTACCACTTCTCTGCCTGACGATTTCCGTATGATGGCTATTGATATTATTGGAGAGTTGGGTGACGAGACCTCTGTCAGTTCTCTTCTGGAAATATTAGACAACCCCAAAGAGTCGGTGGCTCTGAAAAACAAGACAATTATCACTTTTAGAAGAATAAAAAAGCCAGATGTTATTCCGCACCTGCTTAAGTTGCTGGATGATTTTCCTCCCGAAACGGTGCTTATTACAATTGAAACCATTGGTTCTTTTGGTCAGGAAGGACAGATGGCTATTGCTAAATTCCACGAAAACCTCAAACTGCCAAAATATCAACAGGATGAGAAGCTGATTAAGGCAATAATTGATGCTTTAGGCGATATAAAAGACCCCACCAGCGCACCAGAAATTTTACCACTTATAAACGACACCAGACCCCGTGTCAGGTGGTCAACCTCTAACAGTTTAGGAAAACTCGGCGTCCCTGATTTAGCCCCACATCTGCTTAAACTTCTTAATGATGAATTTATTGATGTAAAACAGATAACCATAGAATCATTGGGCAAATTAGGCAACCCCATCGTATCCAAAGAAATAATACAGGTTTTGCTTTATGATAAAGACCCCCGAACCCGACAACTTTCTGCTGATGCTTTAGGCAGATTAAAAGATAAAAATGCTATTCCCTCCTTGCTTATCATATTAAATGAGTCAGATGAAAAACTTACTTCTGCTGCCTGGAATGCTATTTTAGCTATCACCTCTGGCAACTTAGAATTAAAAGAAGAAACTGCCACTAAACTTAGAGAACTAAAACTTAATAACTATGCCATCTTACTATTAAAGAGAATTATCGCTATGCCACAAATACAATCCAAAGAAATGGAGCAGAGGAGAAAAGCAAACGAAGGAATATTAGGTCTGCTTCTTATGGAGAAAGAAGGATTTAGCGAAGCCGAGTCCTACCTTAAATCTGCGGTAGCATATTTTCCCGCCAGATACGACCTCAATAGTGCTCTTATAGAGTGCTATAAGAAACTCCAAAAATATGACAACGCCACAGGAGTCTGCCTAACTCTTCTGGAAAAACGGAGAGAAGATTCGCCTGACTGGTGGAACCTAAAACTTGAACTGCTTTCTTTATACAAAGCCCAGAAAGAAAACTCTAAGATTATAGATGAAACCACTAAACTTCTTGCTAAAAAGGACATTCCTACAGAAATAGCAGAAAAATTAAGGCAGATAAAAACAGAAGCAGAAAACAATCAGCCACCAAAGTGAATCTTACCCGATGATAATCTGAGTGATTTTTACAGGGGTGTATTTATTCCGATGTCCATAACTCCTGCGGTAGCCCTCTCTTCTACGGAATTTACCGGTTACGACTTTTTTATCCTTGACTATTTCGCCTGTCTGCCCCACCACCCTGGCACCGTTTAGTACCGGAGTGCCTATTTTTATAGTCTCGCCATCTACATAAAGGACCACTTCAGAAAAGGTTATCTCATCACCCGTCTTGGTCTTCTGGAGGTCAACCAGCACCGTCTTACCTTCCTCTACCTGATATTGTTTTGAACCGATTTTAATAACAGCATATTTCATTCTCATAGACCTTTCTTAGTGCGACTTTGACCCCGCACATAAATTATGTGCGGGGGAATTAGTCGCACTTATCCCGTCCTTCACAGGATGGTGGCTACCAAGCATAGCGATGGATTATTCATACTCCGAAACCGTTAGAGGATATCCCGCCTTGGCTATCAAGAAAAATATATTTCTTGATTTATCCTCTCGGCTTTGATATCCTTTTTATCTATGGCAGTGAATACACAGATACCTTTTATTGAGCCCCTCAGGATGTTCCTACATAGACTTGGTAGTTGTCTTATCATTATAATAGAGACAGTGAGAGCATATCCTTACATCGGCAGGAGGAAAAGGGCTATACTTTCAGAAATAGAAAGGGATATCTTCGGTTCTTTACCGGTAGTGATGATAATGGCAATCTTTACAGGAATGGTTCTGGCGTTACAATCAGGTAAGGAACTTGCCCATTATGGACAGGAGGCATCTATTGGTATATTGGTCTCGGTTTCAATGTGTCGCGAGATGGGTCCGGTGATGACCGCTTATATCCTTGCGGGACTGATTGGCTCAACCATAGCCGCCGAACTTGGCACGATGAAGGTTTCAGAAGAGATAGACGCCCTAAAGGTGATGTCTATTGACCCGATAAATTATTTGGTCTTGCCCAGAGTAGTTGCTATGTTAATAATCTGTCCGCTTCTTACTATCTACACCAATATAATCGGGATAGCCGGTGGTGCTCTAATCGGGAATCTTGAACTTAATATAGATTTTTCAAGTTATTTCCGTAATGCTCTTGATGCCTTAACTCTCAAAGATATTTATAGTGGTTTATTCAAATCTCTGGTTTTTGGATTCACTATTGCGATTGTTGGATGCCTTGAGGGACTGAATGCAGAAAATGGTGCTGCTGGTGTTGGAAAAGCCACAATGAAATCAGTGGTTATCTCATTTGTGGGAATTCTGATATTTGACTTTATACTCACATGGCTGTTTTATTAGAGCCAGTTAGGGATTTTGGCTCGTAGAGACAAAAGCCCGTTACTGGCTCTTATCCCGTAACGAAGTGGAGGGATTAAGAATTGAACTCTATATCTCAAACTCTCTGGCCACAGATTGAACCGCTACTTCTTCAGGTTCGCTCCCCATCTCAATACCTCGGTGGTGAATTAAACACTATTACCAAAGACCATAATTCAGTTGCAGTGAAAATTGCCCTGTGTTTCTCTGATACCTATCATATCGGTATGTCGCACTGGGGAATGCAGGTCTTATATGGTATCATCAATAACCATAAATCCGCTCTGGCAGAACGTGCCTTTACCCCTCAGATAGATATGGAGAACCTCTTGCGGAAAAACAATATCCCTCTCTTTACATTGGAAACTCATACACCACTGAATCAGTTTGACATCGTCGCCTTCTCCCTGCAGTATGAATTATCATATACCAATGTTCTGAATATGCTCTCTTTGGCAGGTATTCCTCTGTTAAGCAAAGAGCGTTCTGATAATACCCCGCTGGTTATTGCCGGTGGTCCCTGCGTCTTTAATCCCGAACCACTCGCAGATTTTATTGATATATTCGTTATCGGCGACGGAGAAGAAAGGATTGTGGATATCATTGAGGCAATAAAACAGGTCAAGTCCACTAACACCCTTAGCCGAAAAGAACTTGTCCGCCACCTTGCCCGGAGTATTCCTTCTCTTTACGCACCTTCTTTATACGGACTTGATTACAACGACAACGGCACTATCAGAGAGATAAGACCGCTCTTTGACGACTTGCCTCTGAAGATAACTAAGGCAACAGTGGAGAATCTTGACGAGGCATATTATCCCACGAGCCCAATCGTCCCTTATGGTGAAGTGATACACAGCCGGATTAATCTGGAAATAATGCGGGGGTGTCCACATCTCTGTAAATTCTGTATCTCCGGGGTAATCAAATCACCTTTGCGGTTTCGCTCCGTAAGCAAATTAACCTTTCTGGCTGAAGAAATATACAAAAAGACCGGCTATGATGAAATCTCGTTACTTTCATTATCAAGTAGTGATTACCCTGATATAGACGAGTTAATACTGCGTCTGACCAGCAGATTTAAGAGTAAAAGAGTGGGTTTATCGCTTCCATCCTTGCGCGTGGATGAAAACCTCTTCAAGTTACCTGAGGTTCTTAATGCGGTTCGCAAATCCGGTCTTACTATGGCGCCAGAAGCCGGCACAGAGCGCCTCAGAGAAATTATCTCTAAAAACATCCAGAATGAAGACCTTTACCAGGCGGTCAGAGCCGCTTATAAGAACGGCTGGCGGCTCGTTAAACTCTATTTTATGATTGGACTCCCCACCGAAACCGCTGATGACCTCAAAGCCATTGCTGACATCGTCCATCAGGCATCAGGAATCGGACGGGAATTCTTCTCCAGCCGGGGTAATATCAATGTAACCATCTCACCATTTGTTCCCAAACCACATACCCTATTTCAATGGGCAGGGATGGATAATATAGAGACACTCAGGCAAAAACAAGAGTTCTTGGGAAAACTCTTAAGGGGGGGGGCAAGGTCTATCAGAGCAAAATTCCATCTGCCAGAACGTAGTTATCTAGAATCTGTTTTCTCACGCGGGGATAGACGGTTGGGCCGGCTCTTACTATTAGCGCATCAACAGGGCTGTCGGCTTGATGCCTGGGATGAGTTCTTTGATTTCACCCGCTGGCTAAAGGCATTTAAGGAAATGGACGATAACTTTGACCCTGATTTTTATGCCCTTAGAAAAAGGGAGTTATCAGAAATATTACCGTGGGACATTATAGAAGCAGGCCTGCCCGTCACTCCGTAGGCGGATCTGCCGTAGGCATGACCTCTGGAGGGTGTCCCCATGACAGATGACACACACCGTGGCGGGAATGTCGTGATTTGGACGGGTTATAAGGTAGGGTCTACTGAAAAATGTTTTTGTAGGTTTTGATGAAAACAGACTCCTCATCTCAGCCCAATCATTCGGCTTTTTTATTACCCTTTTTATCCTTTCATCTTGTCTACATTCTGGCTACCGCCGTCTTCAAGTTCATCGCCGTCAGTCCTAACATTACTTCAATCTTCTCGCTGGCATACCTGAGCCGCTCTAACCCAAACTTCACCTTGCTATGACCAATACATCCTTCTATTCGTCCTCGTTTCTTTTGTCGCTTCTTTATCCGCTGAATTTCTTGCGGACTTATATTTTTGGGTCTTCCGGGAAAAGTGTGGGTAAGGGGGTATGTAACTCCTTGCCCATTCATGGTGAACCATTCAGGGTGAACCCACACTTTTCCGTGAAGAACCAAATCCTTTTTCCTAATAGAAAGTTATTGACAAAAATCACAAAACTTCTATATTAGAAGTGTATTAAGAAAGTGGGTAGAGTTACCCACTAAAATGTCGGAAGAACCGATATTATTATGTGGGGGAAGAGAGGTTAAATCAGGATGTTAAAATTATTTAAATGGATTATTATGTCGCTAATAACTTGCGTTGTAATCGCCGGTATGGTTCTGGCGGAGGAGACAACTAAACCAATCACAGAAGATAAATCTGCTGAAGTTGAAGAGATTGTGGTTACGGCGTCAAGAATCAAAACCCGAGTTGAGGATGTGCCTAATAGCATAACGATTATTAGTAATGAAGATATTAAGGCATCACCCTTTGAGAAGGTAGAAGACATTTTACGGGGCACACCCGGTGTTAATGTGAACTATCATTACGGTATGAATATAGTTGGTGGTAACCGGCCGGTAAATCTTAGAGGGACCGGCGGATATGGTGAACGGACTCTGGTCCTGGTGGATGGCATTCCGCAAAATAACGTTTATACCGGCTGGGTGGAATGGTCACAGATTTCTAAAGAATCTATTGAGCGGATAGAGATTCTACGTGGACCTGCTTCGGGACTCTACGGTTCTAATGCCATCGGCGGGGTTATTAATATCATTACCAAAAAACCCGAGTCCACCCGGCAAACCATCTTCCAACAAAAATACGGTAGTATGAATACCTTGTTGACTAAATTAGGCCAGAGTGGTAAATCGGGAAAATTCAGTTATTGTTTTAATGGTGAATATGAACAAAGCGATGGCTATAAGGGAACAGACCCGGAGCAATCATATGACATAAAACGATTTCGTAAAGAGGATAGGGTGCTTACCAAGTTTATGTATGAATTGGATGATAAATCTGCTTTCACGTTGGGTTATTCACAGTTTTATTCTAAAAGAGGTGGCAGACGGGAATATGAGTATGGCTATAGTCGTAATAATCATTTTTGGCTTAATTGGTCAAAAGATGGTGAGTCCGTCTCAGGCGGAGATTGGCTTGCTACCCTCAGATTCAATAATGATGAATGGACTAATTTGTACGATAGACCACCGACTTATAGTTCTCTTTATCTTAAGGAATCCATTCCCACAAGCGGCTTGGGCGGAAGCGTTCAATCAACCTTGCGTTTATTTGATAAATATACAATGGTTACCGGCATAGATTACACCGATAATAAACTTGATATAGACAAGAAATATTATACAGGGGGACGTTCAGGTGGCGCTAAGGGAGAACAACTTTTAATCGCTCCTTTTATTCATAACGAATTCAAATTATTAGATAACCATTTAATTACAACTTTGGGTGCACGGTATGATTGGATAAAATCTTATAACGGCAAAAACTGGGATACTAACCCGGCACCATCGCCTGCCTATCAGAATGATTTTCCAGCACACCAATGGCGTAAATTCAGTCCGAAGTTGGGATTGGTTTATCATCTGAACAACGTCACAACTCTAAAAAGTTCTGTAGGCAGTGGCTTTAAAGCCCCCTCTCTTTTTGAATTATATGCAACTTATATGAGAGGCCCACTCCTTATTGAAAGCAATCCCCAACTTCAACCTGAAAAAGTACTCTCCTATGATGCGGGAATAGAACAACAATTCTTAGATAATCTGTTAGGTAAATTAACACTATATCAATCCAATGCCCGGGATTATATTGGAGAACGCACCATATCCGTAACTCCGCCAAGAAAATCCAGATGGGATAATATTACTAAGGTAAAAATACAAGGAGTGGAATCGGCTTTAGATTGGCAGATAACTAATGAATTCTCAACCTTGTTTAACTATACTTATAATAAATCAAAGATAGTAGAGTATACAACAGACCCGACGGTAGAGGATAATTATCTGGCTAATACACCGTTAAACAGTTATCAATTTGGGGTTGCTTACCGTCAACCAGAACTATTTGACTGTCAGGCAGTTCTTAATTATAACGGCAAAAGATTTGATAACGACCAAAATACCATTGAACTTAATTCATACTATACCTTTAATATAAGTTTAGTGCGTAATTTTGGTAAATACAGCAGATTGTCGGTGGATGTTGAAAACCTCTTTGACAAAGAATATACCGTTTATAAAGGGACAACTCAAGATATCCTATCACCCGGCCGGGTAGTTAACTTATCGCTAAATGTGAATTTCTAAGATGAGACTGTTGATAAACCCCTCTTTTGTCATTGCGAGAGCCCCGAAGGGGCTCG
>JASEHY010000269.1 GCA_030018555.1 Planctomycetota bacterium | reverse complement strand
CGCCATAGGCGGGGAGGAGCTTCATTTCTCCCCCTTGTATCTCAATACCTTATATAAATCCTCTCACAATAATAACGAAAGAACCATTATAAGCTAACACAGGGGAAAATCAAGGTTTTAAATTGCTGCTGCTTTGGTTTTAGATTGTTTATGGTTTCACAAAAAGCGTATCAGGATGAGGGGAATCGGAGAATTGCAAAAGCTGGTTATTGATAAGATCTCCTGCTCTAAAATTTAACCAGTTCAAGACCTGCGTAAGCAGCTCTTTATTCTGAACCTCTTTGACAATCTTATCATTGAACAATCCAATCGCTTCATAAGCGCGCAGTAAGCTCAACGGCATAAAACCTTGCTTTAACGCCTTTGCCGATAAGAGGATTTTCCGGTCAGCGGGATTGATTAACGGAGAGGAAATAAAACTTTCGTCTTTGAAGGCGAGTTCAATGTTAGAAAGATCAATACCACCTTTTTCTAAAGGTGAGCTGCCAATAGACAAGGGAGCGACAGTATTACTAAGGACGCCCATCATTTGTAACGCTTCCTCGTCTCGTTGAGACACCTCCTTAATATTGGCTTTAGCGATAACGGATTTTATCTCGTCTTTTAACTTTAGAGGCGAAGATTGAACCGCCTGAATATTTGATCGGATAATTTCCTACAGATGTTTTTCTAACTCAGGATTTACAAACGCGCTTCTGGCTATACTATTTAAATCAGTCTCCCATAATTTCTGAATGTTCTTCTGAGACAACTCTTCCTCGTAATTAGGCTCTTTGACTCCGCAAAATAAAGAAACATACCATGATACTATAGGAGTTGTTTCTTTCCGAACAGTAATCCCTCCTGTATCTAATAAGACTACTCTGTTATCTTTTGTGACTCCATAGTTGACAGAAATCTTAACATCCCAATTCATAAAACCTCTGCGATACATCTCTTTGTTAGTTTCGATAAACTGATTTAATAAATTTTTTACGAGTCTTGTGTTTTTATCCGTGTCTATGCCTCTCCAGATAGCATCATTTAATTCTTCTATTTTTTTGCCGAATTCTATGAGTTTTTCTTGCACTAATAAATAAGGAACGGTTATTTCTCGTTGTTGTCCCGCAGAATCAAGATATTTTAGATTAACATTTTGTAAATAAAAAATCCTCCCCACCAACCCGCCTCCTCTTTCATAGGCAATATTAAATGTTGCTGGTAAACTGCCTGTTGGAGGATAGTTATTTTTCACGTCGTAGCTATATTCAAAACCAACAACAAAATCCAAGGCATCACTCTCAAACACTCTTTTTTCCGCTCCGATTCGAGGTAATTCTTTAAATACAGTTCCTTTGATTTTATCTCTCAGATATTTTTGGGTATGCCCTTTTAATTCCGCTATCAGTTTATCCGGGACAACTCCTAAATTCGCAAGGCTTTCCCTGAACTTTTTTGAATCGCCTATTTTATATAAATCCCATACTGTTTTTATGTTCTTTGTTACCAACGAATCTCTTTGTTTTTTCGCATCCATTACCTTTACCGTCTTTATTTCAGGTAAAGCGCCTTCTTTACTAACTCCTGAATTGCTCAACTTCACCACAAATGAATCGTCTATCCTATCGGGTCAAGTCTTTTCTTTCCTGTAAAAGTAAATATGAAACATCGCTCCGTTACCCATAATTTTATGCCTCTACCAATTCCAGATTCTTCGGTTGAACAGAATCAGCCGACGCTAGTTTCTGTTTCCGGCACAAAGCACGCAGCCCGTTCAACTCTTCTATTATCTTTGGCGTCATCTTTAATCCATGCCAATGCGCAGACACATCAATCAGGACAGCATAGACTAAACTTAAACAGCTCTTTTCCGTCGGAAAACGCGGGATTACTTTC
>JASEHY010000268.1 GCA_030018555.1 Planctomycetota bacterium | reverse complement strand
CCATTGTGATGACACCTTTGGTGTAATTCTGGTGTTTGCTGTAATGCTCTAATTGTTCACGATATCTGTGGTGTAATGTTGGGAGGTCGGGCATAATATAGAGTTTATGAAGTTGGTTAAGGTTCTGGTCAATGAATTCTATGATATAACGAATAAAACTCTTAGAGATAATGAGCGGATTAGTTAAAGTAATGGACTTAATATTGCGTCGCCAGAATCCTAATGGGTGGGCAATCCCGCGAAATTCGCCCTCCAGAGATAATTTGCACCAGGTAGGATAGTCAACCAGATGCAGATATTCCGGCTGACTGAATCCGCCTATCTTTAAGAGAGCATCCCTTCTGACCATCACGGTCTGGGCGTAGATAAAATTCTCACCCTTGAGAAACTCTTGTAAAGCCATACCTATAGGGTTATTATCACGAATATTTTCATCAGACGGTATCTTTCTAAGAAAGAGCCGCTGCCCTGACTCATTCGTCAGAATACAATGACCATAGGTCAAAACAACCCCTCTATAAAAGAAGTAAGGTGTCTGAATAGCTAATTTATCAGGAGGCCAAAAATCGTCGCCCTCAAGAATTGCGATAAGTTCTCCTCGTGCCTGGCTCAGGGCTTTATTATAGGCGGATTTTAAGTGATATGGCCCGAGATGTTCCTGATGAATATATTTTATTCGTTTATCTGAGAGAAAACTGGCGATACAGGAGCCAGTCCTATCGGTTGACCCGTCATCAATAATGAGCATCTCCCAGTTTTGATATGTCTGGGCAATGGCTGAACGGATACACTCTGCGATATATTTTTCGTGGTTGTAAGTGGGGGTAATGATTGAGACTAATGGTTCTGAAGTCATTATTTTCTTGATGCCATGTAGTGTTTCAATGCCTCCTGCCAGGGTCGCAGAGCCGTCAGTTTTTTACTGGTTAAGGCAGAAAACAAGGGACGCTTTACTCCCGCCTCTTCTTCCTTTTCCTCCCTGGGCTCAAGTCGTATCTTTATATTGCTCTCTCTGAATATTGCCGCAGCAAATTCAAACCAGGTGCAATATCCGGAATTAGTCAGATGATAAGGCCCCGGCGGGTAATTATCTTCTATCATCTCCCTTATTTTCAGGGCGGCGTCATAGGTATAAGTGGGACTGGAGGTGATATTTGAAGTAACCTGCACGGTGGTCTTGTTGGTTTTAGCGACGTTAAGCATTGACTCAACGAAATTGGTGCCGCCCTTGCCCATACATCCGGCAAGCCCGAACAAACTTGCGACGCGGATGATATAGTGGTCAGGGATAAGTTTAACGAAGTATTCGCCTGCGAGTTTGGAGGTCGCATAGACATTGAGCGGATTAGGGGTATCATCCTCGTTATAGGGTCGCATCTTCCTACCGTCAAATACATAGTCTGTAGAAAAATGGACGAGTTTAATATTAAAAGTCCGACAGAGATTGGCAAGATTACGTACCGCGAGAGTGTTCACCAGAAATGCCTCTTGAGGATTCTTTTCGCATTCAGGCACATTATGATACGCTGCCGTATTAATAACAATATCTGGTTTTTTCTCCTCAATCATCTGACGCACTTTGGAAAAATCAGTAATATCAATATCGCTGATGGTTAATCCGATGACCTGCCATCTGTTCTTTGTCCCGATGGGAGAACTAAAAACCTTCAAGAGGTCGGTTCCCAATTGTCCATTTGCACCGATTATAATGATTTTCATTAACAACTCCCTCGCCCCCTTTTGTAGCGGTCGGATTTATCCGACATCCCGCCTTGGCGGGATTGTGTGCGACTCCACGAACCCTGACCCTTCAGACCCAGAGGGTCCTTCCCACGACCCTCCCCGAATGCTTTCGGGGGGGACGAGAACCCCGAAGGGCTGAGCGACCC
>JASEHY010000267.1 GCA_030018555.1 Planctomycetota bacterium | reverse complement strand
TATTATAAGACATTCAAGCAATTTTGCCTACTCATTTTCGTGTTTAATATCCCTACGGGAGGCGTATGCTCTGACGGATACGGGATAAGATATATCCTTTCTTGTTGAGAATTACTATAACAACAAACAAGATATGTTTCAAGTTTTTCCTGTTAAATGTTTTTCCTTGACAGGAGTAATTTCTGGAGATAAAAGCAGTTAATTAACTATTTCTATGGAATGCCCGATAAGTAGTAAGCGGATTAAGCAGATTATGCTGATTAACTGGGTACTTTATTATCTGGCGAATGATATGGGGACAAGAAGGACGACAACAGTCTTGATTATACTACAATCTGTGTAATCTGTGGCTTAAAAATGACTAATCTTCTTTTACATATCTGCTGTGGGGTTTGTGCCAGTGGTTTGATAGAGAAATTCAGGAAGGATGGCTATAAAATCGCCGGCTTCTTTTATAATCCCAATATCCATCCTTATAAGGAGTTCCTGAAGCGTCTGCGTGCGGTAGAGATGCTTTCCGAGACAGAAGAGATACCCGTCTTCTATGAGAGAAATTACGGTCTAATAGAGTTTCTGTCCAGCCAGAGTCCTGATAATTTGCAGTGGAAGAAAGAACCGAACCTATTTCGTTGTGCCAGATGCTATGAGATGCGGTTGTCCAGAACCGCTGATATCGCCAGAGAACATAATTTCCCTGTGTTTAGTTCTACTCTTATCATTAGCCCCTGTCAGAACCAGTTACTGATAAAAAATATTGGAGAAAATATTGCACAAAGCAAAGAAATTGTTTTTAAGTATGAAAGGGTTACAGAGTTGTATCCGCAATGTGTGGAGTTCGCCAGAAAGCGACAATTGTATCGCCAGCAATATTGCGGATGTATCTTTAGCGAATATGAAAGATATAGAGCGTATAGCGTATAGCCCCGCTGAAGGCGGGATAAACTCCGAGCGTGGAGCAGGACTCTATGTTCTATGTTCTATGGTAATGGTAGTCTTGATGGTGATGCTCTTATCAGGCGGTTGTGTTTCTACATCAGAAGTTACTCCTTTCTATCGCTATGAGACCAGACGCAAAATCCTGGACTCTCCGCCATATCTTCAGATACTACTAACTGAATATCATAATGTTAGTTCTGCCTTTATTAAGGTTAACAGTACGTACAAGATATATTCTTATAGTCCAGGTCGTGAGAATAAATTTATCTCAGGATACCAAGTTTCTACCGGCCGGTCAATGGTGAATGAGGTGCGCGTCTCGGCAAGCGAGAATGCAATTAATATCGGCGATATAGTGATATTTAATGATGATATTGTTATTGTTCCGACAAGCGATATGGCTCTGATTCAGGTAGGCAAAAGAAATTATCGCGGTTGGCTCAGGATAAAAGTAACACAGAAAGGAAAGATAACACTGGTGAATATTATTGATATGGAGAGTTACCTGCCCGGTGTGGTGAGTAGTGAGATGGATGAGGGTTGGCCCGAGATTTCTCTGTCCGCTCAGGCGATAGCAGCCCGCTCTTTTGCCTTTTTCCGTATCAAGAATCGGGCAAGCCGAAAACAAGGGGGGGGGGCAGATGGCTTCAGAGATTACGACCTCACTGATGATGTCTTTTCACAGGTCTATAAAGGAGAAGAAAGGACAGGACCAAAGACGAGACAGGCAGTAGAAAATACCAGAGGAGTAATCCTGAGTTATGACGCCATTATTTTTAACTCGCTTTTTTCTTCTACCTGTGGTGGGCATACAGAGCCGGGTGAATTAGTTTTCGGGCTTACTCCAATTACTCCGCTTCGGGGCAGACCTTGCGGATTCTGTTTTCATTCCAAACGCTCCAACTGGCAGGTCAGATTTAGCGAGGATGAAATAATCAAGTCATTAGGATTAAGTGGGGGGGGGGCG
>JASEHY010000266.1 GCA_030018555.1 Planctomycetota bacterium | reverse complement strand
GAGGCTCGCCCTTCGGGGCGGCGGCGGAGCGGGCAATGACACTTTTGGGCACTTTGTCAACAGTCTCATCTTAGGTGTTTTCCTTGTTTCACTATTTCAGGTC
Organism: Planctomycetota bacterium; assembly: GCA_030018555.1. Classification (GTDB taxonomy): domain Bacteria; phylum Planctomycetota; class MHYJ01; order JACQXL01; family JACQXL01; genus Yes70-35. Next base: position 1,829 of record JASEHY010000266.1, on the reverse strand, counting down.
TCGGTCATTTCTGAGGAGGCAAACGAATCCCGGATTAAGCAGCATATAAAAAATCTCGCCTCTGCTTCGTCAAATACCGTCAATCAGTCAGCCAGCGCCCTTGTTAAGATTGGTAAGCCAGTTATTCCATATCTGATAGATGCTTATGAGAAGCCCTTGAATGTTGCCCATCGGCATTATATCGTTTATACAGCGATTTCTCTTGAAGACCCCACAGTTATCCCTCTTCTGGTTCGCTATCTGGAAGATGAGAACAAAAAGATAGATGATTACCATAATGAGTTGGAGAAGATTGATTCCAAGAGGTCAAGATTAGGTGTGCTGGGCGACCTATATCAGGAGAATGTGAGACCACCAACAATAAGCACCGATACCCGCATCCTCACCATAGAAACACTTGCGAAATGGCGAGAGACAAAGGTGATTCCATTATTCCTGAAGATAATAAAAACCGTGCCTCATCAGAATTCTCTCATCAAACCACAGGAACAAAAGGTCAGACAGCAGGTCGTTCGGATGTTGAGTAGATATGTGGAGACACCGAATCCGGACCCACAGATTATCGCTACTTTATTAGAATTGCTTGGCGACAAAGATAAAGAGGTTGTGGTATGGGCGCTGTATGGCTTGAACAGAGCAAAATACACCGGAGAACCAGAGGGAATAATAAAACTATTAACGCATACCGACAAGACCGTTGTTGAGTATGGGCTTTCCGCACTCGGCAACTTAAAGGTATCTAAAGCATTGGAGCATATCAAGAAGCGGGTTAATGATAGTAATTCTTTTATCAAATCATCGGCTCAGGCGACGTTGAGAGATATAAATGCTGAACCACCAGTGTTATCGCCGACTATTCTTTCACAAGATATTCCAGTCGCAAAGGGGTTCTCTTATCCGACGATGAATTATATGAGGAACTCTTCCCGTAAATCATTCGGTGTCTTGGGGGATTCAAAGGGTCAGAGTGTCATCCATCCCGCTGGGGCGGGATGGGAAAGGAGCAATATTGCCGTAGCCCATTTAGGGGATGATTGTGGATGGGGAGAGGACGGCGCCTCGGTCTATGCTATTGCTGACGGAGTGGTGCGTCTGGTTTGTCATCTCTCGCCTGTTAGTGAGAAATACCAGCATTGGGGATGGCTGGTAGTGGTTGAGCATAAAATGGAAGAGAAGACAGGCACTAAATATATCTGCTCACTTTATGGTCATTTAGGTTCTGATATTAAGGTTAAAAAGGATGAGATGGTGAAAAAAGGACAGAAACTCGGCACAATTGGGATGGGACTCAGCCAGGAGAATGGTAATAGCGAAGCACACTTACATCTTGGTATCTACGAGGGTTCCTATCATTATAGCCCCGGCACAAAAATATCTCTTGATGGTGTGATGATAAAAGTAATAGAATCCAAACAGCCGAGTGTATATGTGGCAATTGAGGACTCATCTGACTCTGAAGAAGAACAACAGAAGTTTCTGCTATTTGAGTATTCCACCTGCAGAGAAGGTGCGATTTCTTTTACCTACTCAAAGCATCCTATCAGTGGACTGTCTGATGACGAAATAACCGGAATTATTAAAGGCAATCATGGAGAGAATAATTTGCATTATGCACGGTGGATTAAAGAATATGGTAGAAAAGAGGAAGGGATAACAGGTTGGCTTGACCCGCTAAAATTCCTGCGGTCAGGAGGGAGATAATAATCGGAAGATAGATTTTACTTGACCCTTACAGGGTAAACTTATATCCCGGATTATTCATAAGATGCTTAAATTGATGACACTTTGTTTGAGATTGCTTCGTCGCTCCGCTCCTCGCTCGCCTCGCT
>JASEHY010000265.1 GCA_030018555.1 Planctomycetota bacterium | reverse complement strand
ATTCGCCGGATTGGTTAATCCCTGCCTGGATATAACAGGTTTTGAGAAAATAGACCTGAGAAGGGCGATAAGAAAACTCAGTGAATTGGAAGCGCAAGGTAAACCAGAGGCGCGCTCGCATAGCATTGCCTTCCGGTCTTCCGGCGGCTGGACAAATGAAACAACGAGTCCAAAACCCAGTGCGTCAGTTTTAGAGGAAACAGATTTCGGTAAAGCCCTGGATATAATACGTAAAAGGTCAATCGGTCATATTGGTAATTTCTACTGGCTTGATTCGTCTGACATTTCCGCCGACCATAACCTGCTTGAGGACGAAGTCCATACCATTATTGTTGGGAACAAGCGCCGGATAAATTTCACCACGCCCAATAGAGAAGAGGACATCAGGTATGTTCTTTCCAGAGTGCGGGCGATTAGCAAATAAGCGCCCCGAATTACGGAGTATAATTGAAAAGGTAGACGAATGGTTGGCTACCCGCAGTCATTCATCGCTTTTCAGGCCTGATGAGATTGCAAGTTACCTCGGCGAAAAAGAGAGTCAGATTTCCGGCGTCTTTGCCGGTCTCTTAAAAGAAGGGTTGTTCATAGAGGAAAAATATCTGGAATGTCCCAGATGTTACAAGCCGATAGATGTTAAAGAGTATAAAGAGGCGATAGACAATGATGAGCCGTTTGAATGCGTCTGGTGCCAAAACGACCTTGCCGGCCAAAATGTTACTAAAACCATTGCATACGGGTTAAACCCGGCAAGGATTCCAGATATTCATCCTGACCGGACCAGGAAAACGCCTTCGGCTCAGTATGCGCATAAAGATAGAAATCCCACCAAAGAGATAACCACAATACGAATGTACAGTAAAGGAAAGAAATGGGATAATATTGAAATAACCTTTACCAAACAGAATAAAATCCTTGTTTACATAGATGGGGGAAATCCATTTCCGAGAAGTATTTCTTATAAACAATTAAACCTACACGATAGAAAGAATCCAGATAAGCCCATTGAAGAATGGAATATCCTTTGGGAATTGGCCGAAGATAATACAGGTGCTTTATCTTTAGACAGATTGAAAGACCGCAATCTTTTAGAGCGATATGTATCCAATCTAAGGAAAACCTTCAAAGACATCTTCCAGATAAAGGATAATCCAATTCCTCCGAAGACACGGGGTCAGCCATATCAATTCAAGTTTAAGTTATTCACACAGAAAAAGGTTCTTGAGGATAAAGACGATATAAAACACTTGCGTCCGGCTGAATGACTGAAAAAACCCTCTTGATTCTTCAGTTACTTCAGTTATCATCTCCGGAATTTCCGTAAAAACCTTACATATCCGCTCTCTTTATAACCCCTTATTTATAAACCACTTAGAAGTCCCCTTCTAAATTTTATCCTATAATCTTTAATTTTCTCGTCTGAGATAACTGAAAAATCACCCTTTCTGAACGGTAAGTGGGATGAAGATAATCCCCAAAATACTTAACTCTGGAAAGGAGTGATTATGAAACCGTTGCGAAACTATATGGCATCGGCAATACTGACCGAGGCGATACGCCAAAAGGCGGTTACAGAAACCGAGGCGGATATTGTTATTGACACCGTGGTCTATAAGAGAAGCCCCTGGTATCTTTCTCGTGAGTTGGGTATTCCGTCCGCCGAGGTGGTCAAGACATACGAGACATCCCTCGGAAAACTGAAAAGGTGGTTCTTATCAGGCGACATTGAGGCGGAATTATTGCTCATCAAATACGGATGGCTATAGTTATAACGGAACAACCCTGATTTGGTTTTCCTGAATTACTACAAAATGATGCGAAAGGTCTTGTTCTTTATTCAGGATGTCATCAGTAATTCTAACAAGTTGTTGTTCGTTAAAGGACCTTAATCTGAATAGAATAACTCCGATAAACCCTTTGGCGCGTTTCTGGACCATCATC
>JASEHY010000264.1 GCA_030018555.1 Planctomycetota bacterium | reverse complement strand
CGCCACCTGAGACGAAATCTCCCCCACCACCTGAATCTCCGCCACCCCCCCTCACACCCAAAGAAATAGAACCATCTAACACAGGCATAACTACTTCTGTTATGAAGATAGCCGTGGTTAATCTGGTAGAAGTGTTCAGTAAATATAATAAAACAAAAGAATACGAGAAACTTCTTGAGAAAGAAAGGGAAAGGGAGGATTTGTCTATAAAAGAAATAGAAGCACGGATAAGGAAATTACAGGAGGAATTAGAATTATTGACACCGGGCAGTGAATTATTCAGAGAAAAAAGCGAGGAAATGGCAAAGGAAACCGCCCGTCGTAAGTATAAAGTAGAAACCTGGAACAACTACATAAAGAGTAAGGTTAATGAACAAACACTTAAACTCTATAGAGAAATCCGTGAGGCAGTGAACAAATATGCGGCAGACAATAATTTTACTTTTATATTTAAGATAGAGCCGATGCTTCCACCCGCTGTTGAAAGCGATGATGTTACACAGCAGATTAGCATCAGGAATGTTCTCTACGCCTCAAAATCAATGGATATTTCAGAAGAGATTATAAAGATACTTAACAAGGGGAAATAAGAGGACTGTATCAAAATAACCGTGAAACGAGAAAAAATACAACCCACCACAGGTTCTCTGGCTAAATTGGTTCAGGGCAAAATCATTTCTGGTAAAAGTGATACCTTCATTAAAAACTTTGGCTCTATTGACCGGGCGCAATCAGACGAAATCACTTTTCTTGCTAATAAAAAATATCTCCCTCTTCTTAAAGATACAAAAGCATCAGCAGTATTATCTCCTGATATCCCCGAAATAAAATGGCTATCTGTCCCTCCAGACCTGACAGTTATACTTGTGGATAACCCTGATTTGGCTTTTAGTAAGGTCGTAGAATATTTCCTGCCCTCAGAAAAGACATTCCCTGCGGGAATTCATAAAAAGGCACTAATCGCCGGAGGAGTAAAATTAGGCAAAAAGGTTTCTGTTCACGCATTCGCAGTGATTGAAAAAGGAACCGTTATCGCTGATGGAACAATTATTTATCCTAATGTTTATATCGGCAGTTCGGCTAAAATAGGCAAAAACTGCCTGATTTATCCAAATGTGGTTATCAGGGAACAATCTGTTATCGGCGACAATGTTATTATCCACAGCGGAACAGTTATCGGCTCTGACGGCTTTGGCTACACGATGGCTCAGGGTAAAAGAGTCAAGATTCCACAGAGAGGCAATGTCATTATTGAGGACGATGTGGAGATTGGCGCCAATGTAACTATAGACCGCGCCAGATTCGGCTCCACCATCATCAGAAAAGGTGTCAAAATAGATAATCTTGTCCATATCGCTCATAATGTAGAAATAGGTGAAAATTCTCTTCTTATCGCACAGGTTGTCATTGCCGGCAGTGCCAGAATAGGTAAGAATGTTATTCTGGCAGGCCAGAGTGGCGTAGATGGACACATCCAGATAGGAGACAATGTCAAGGTCGGCGCCAAAGCAGGCGTGATGAAGAATATCCCCCCAAATAGTATGGTCGCCGGATTCCCAGCCAGACCATATAGACAACACCTCAAAGAACTATCTCTTCTTAACAAACTCCCAGAACTTATCAAAAGGTTAAAACATTAGGCGGTGCTGTCCTACCTGCCCTTTCTTACCGCCTATGTCTCCCTGATTACCAGCCCACACGACCATTTACTCACTCCCACTCTACCTTTTCATTTCTACCACTACGCCCTAACTCTCTTCCTATGCCACCTGTGAAACGATGGTATGTTCCCCTTACCTATTTCTCTCATTGACTTTTATCTCCAGCGGGTACTACGGTAGGGTCTACTGAAAAATGTTTTTGTAGGTTTTGATGAAAACAGACCCCTCATCTCAGCCCAATCATTCGGCTTTTTTATTACCCTTTTTATCCTTTCATCT
>JASEHY010000263.1 GCA_030018555.1 Planctomycetota bacterium | reverse complement strand
AAGTTCAGCATGACAGTCAGCGACGAGGGACAAATAGGTTTGTCAACAGTCTCATCTAAATAAAATCTTGAATATTTCTATGCCAGATGATAATCTAAATAACCTCGAGGATGAGGATTTAATTACGGCCTATCGCACTGACGACAAAGCGAGAGAGGTTCTGGTCAAGCGATACTATGGACGACTCTGGAAGTTTGCCTATAAGCGAAGTCGGTATAAGGACCGTGGGTTTATTGATGATATTATTCAAGAGGTGTTCTTAAGAGCGGACCAGCAACTGCTCGCCGGCGGGTTCACCCCTGCCGGACCCGGCTCGGTCAAAAGTTGGCTTTTTGCTATTTGCCACAATACCCTTATGGAAGAAAATCGTGAACACTCTAAACATCCAAGACCGGTTTCGGAAGTTTTTCCTGAAGGATTACCTGACGACCTCCAGATGAAAAGACCAGAGCCGGACTCTGAACCAGAATCTGCCTACCGCTTAGACCGATTAAACGAATGTCTTAACCAACTTTCTCCCCCAGACCGTAAACTCTTCAATCTTTATAAAGATAACAGACCATATAAAGAAATCCAGCAAGAACCAGAATTCCAGGGATATTCTCTGGATAATCTCAGACGCAAGGTCTGTGATATCCGGGAATCCTTAAAGGAATGTCTTAAAAGGAGGACGCAAAATGAAAGCGGAATGTGAGAAGTTTGAATTGGACCTGACCGATTATGCCCGAGGTGATATTACCTTTCTGGATAAAACCGCTCAGGAAAATCTCATTAACCACCTACGTCAATGCCCTGAGTGCCTCAAGGACTTCTTTGATTGGGAAGATATTTTAGCCACCCAGGCCTATGAAACACATAGTAAAACCCCGGAATCCAAACAGAGGATAGATAGATTGATAGAACAACTTAAGACACCTGCTCAGAAAGCACCGACCGTGGAGGAACTTGTTGATAAAGTGTATGCATTGATAAATGAAGACAAGTTCCCTGAGGCACTTGCTCTACTTGGGCGGGCATTAGAGATTGACCCCCAAAATATCAATGCCTTGTATTATAAAGGATATATCTTAAAATACTTGGGGCGCAATGAAGAGGCCATCAGCGCCTATAGTCAGGCAATCTCGCTCCACCCGGAAAGAGATTCACTCTATCTCAGTCGCGGGCGACTTTATGCCTTCACTAAAAGACCCGAACTGGCACTTCTGGATTTTAATAAGATAATTGAACTTAAACCTGAGAAATTCAATTATTATATATATCGGGGTGAACTTTATTATAGTATAGAAATGCTTCCGAAGGCAGAGAAGGATTTTTCTCGGGCAATTGAACTGGAACCCAAAGATGACCGGGCTTATGCCAAACGCGGACTGGTTTATTTAGAACTGCAAAAATACAAACAAGCCATAGTGGACTTTACTAAGATAATTGAAATCAGTCCTGATGATTTCCGAGCATATTACTATCGGGCTATGGCATATAGAGAGAAGGGTGATTTCAGCAGTGCCATCAAGGATTTTGAGAATGCACTGAAGATACAGCCCAGTTTTCCCGAGGTGAGGTCTGCTCTTAAGTTGGCCAAATTAGAAGAGAAGAATACCAGCCAACGTCGGGCCACGGTTCATTATGCCCGAAGGGCCCTGACACTAAAGATGGTGAATGAATATCTTAAACAGGATAACAAACGACTTAGAAACGAAAATAAACTATTGAAAGAATTGGTGCAAAAGGCGATGGAAAGACCGACCCAGCAATATATCTATCTCGGTGAACTCTCGGAAAAGACACCTGCATTATTCGGCAAAGAGGAAAGAAGCGAAAGATTAAAAGGATTGCTTTAGACTGCCTGCCGGTAGGCACGGCCCACGGGGCAGATTGTCCTCGTGGGACACATTTCTCGTGGGACACATTTGACCGGCTGGAATGGGCTATTTGCCTATGATGCAGG
>JASEHY010000262.1 GCA_030018555.1 Planctomycetota bacterium | reverse complement strand
ATATTCCTTCAGTTCTTCAAGATTCTTTCGTAAGCCAGGTGGTATTTGTTGTATCTTTACCTTCTGCTGATAAGGGTTATAAGCCGTGCGGACTTCCTGCACTAATTTATCCACCTCTTTCTGACCGGTCACCGCCCGCGAAGAACCCTCTTTGTAATATTGGGTTGTATCTGATATGAACTGGAGTGCCTTGTCCCGCTTCTGGTGTAGTTCAATACTTAATAATTGTAATTCTGTAAGATTATAGGAAGAAGGGTTCCCCCTCATTTGTCTGATAAGGTCTTCTCTTTGAGTCAGAAGATATTGGGTGGTTTGTTTCTGGACATCTCTGGACGCCTTTAATAACTCCTCAAATGCCTTGTTTCTGGTCGTTGGGTCGGATGACTTTAATTGACCAAGGAGTTCTTTGGTTTCTTCAGAGGTGAGTATCTTGTGAGATAGAACAGGGACCTTCGGTCTGGTTATTTCAGCGGTTTTCTCTATCTTTGGAGGAATAACCTTACCTTGTGGGGAAGGAATGGGTTGCCTCTTAGTAAGAGAGGAAAGAGATAAGTCATCCTGATGCCTTTCAGGAGTAGATAAAGGGGTTACTTTCGTGGCTGTCTTATCTGATGCCTCATCCTGACCCCGCCGTAGCACAGGAATAGGTGACAATTCGGTTGATTCCGCGCCCAACGGTTTGCTCACCTCAGTGCGGTCAGATGTTTTCTGTTTATCTGTGGTCTGGTTGAAATAGATGATACCTATTCCCAGAGCAAGGAGGAGACCAGCGGCAATGGCTACCGGTGTAAAGATTGATTGTGGTTTCCTCTGGAACTTCCATTTCCGTCGCTGATAAATACTTAAGGCACTCTTCCTTAAAGGTGGTTGAATAGGCACTGGCACTGCCGGGAGGACAGATTTAGGGGATTCTGGAACGGACTTGTAGATAATCGTCGTCTTGCCGATTTCTATCCGGTCACCCGGTTGAAGGTTATAGGAAGTCACTTCCATCCCATTGACCCGTAGAGGATGTGCCGGAACGAGGTTGACTATTTGATAACCCGGGTCGGTCTTTTTTAACTTACAATGCATCGGCTCTGCGGTGCTAATCTGAAGGTCGTTAGTGGCAAGGGACCCGATGGTAATCTCATCGGTTTTGAGGTCATGGCTGAATTCATAGAGCATACTCGTCTGGAGGTAATCCGCCTGCAGACGCTTCTGGGCAGAGAGGACTGACTCGTGCTCAGGGATGGTAATATAATTCTTTTCCAGAAGTATTTCGCCTAAGCGTGCTGTCTTGCCACGTTCCCGCTGGAGGGCGAAACATTCATCCAGTTGGGACTGGGTTACAAAGTCATTCCGGAGGGCGATATTTCCATAGAACAGGTCATCCTCACGCGTAGCCACCTTAGATTGAAACTGCAAGATGGAATGAAGTTGCTCTTTATTAAGATAATTTTGCTCCACCAGAATAGCGCCCAGGGGTTTGGTTTTACCCTGTCTTTTATATGTCTCCTGCAAGGCGAGCGCTTTCTGGAGTTGTTCAGAGGTGATGAGTTTATTAGAAATGGCAATCCGACCCAATAGACTATTTGAACCTTCTACCTTTATGGTAAGTTTATTCATAGATTCCCCCTCCTTCGTATAAACCAACCCCACAGTTATTATAGGGTAATCAAATTATGCGATTGCGATTATATATACTATATGCTTTATTAGTGAAAAATCAAGTAGGATTTATTATTTTTCGTAAGATTTAAGTAGTGCCTTTGTATTATGAAATTGTCCTGAGTTTAGTTGCCCGTACAGCTTGCCCGTATGGGGGCGGTTTAACCTTTTTGTTCTCCATTTAAGCAACTCCTTCTAATTTGTCAATATTTTTCAAGGAATTTGAAACTCTCAATATCTTTAACAAAATTCCATCTCTCTACAAAAAGCCCTTTAGTAAAAGGACACATCATAGATGAATCTATTTTATGCTCTTACCAAATTCCTTCCACTTATCAATCACTGCTTTTTTC
>JASEHY010000261.1 GCA_030018555.1 Planctomycetota bacterium | reverse complement strand
CTTTTAACTTCTAACTTGTAACTCCTAATTATTCGTGTTTAGTATTTATCTGTGCTTACTTCAATCGGCTAAATAATTAAGATTTATCTTTTTCCACCACAATTCGGTTATCAGAGGTGCTTATAATTACTACCCTGTCCCCCCTCTCTATGAAATCGCCTTCTGTTACTACATCAAGAGTCTGAGAGGTTTCTTTGTTGTCTGAATCAAGGAGTGTTATCTTGCCAACAGGTCTTAGGGTTGTGAAAACTACACCCTTCTTTCCTAAAAGATTGGAGAAATCACTTTGTCTCGTGATGAAACCGCTGGTACTTTTTTCCTCAACTACCAGAATAAGTGAACGGAAAACGGGTATAGCGGAAAGATAGCGAACAAACAGGATGAGAATAGTTACCGCTAAACTGAAAGAAAGCCCGACTGTAATAAAATTCCTCTTTAGAGTGGTCAATTGCCATGGGGCATCTTTTATATCAGGAACAGTGAAATCCTGCATTGCTAATATTAAACTTATGAAGATAATAATAATGCCTGAGATACCGAAGACGCCAAAGCCGGGCAGGAGGAAGATTTCTATAGATAGAAGACTTATGCCGAGAGCGAAGATGAGGATTTCGGTTATCTCAGCCAGTCCCACCAGATAATGTCCGAAAAAGAGCAAGGCGAAACACAGGATGGCGATACCCTCGGGCAAACCCATCCCTGGCGATTTAAGTGCCATCCCCGCCGTAATTATCCCAACCAGCATCAGAATACTTGATACCAGCGGTGAGGTCAGAAACATTACTAAATGCTCTGACCATGTTGGCTTTGTCTCTTTAAATATATAGTCCTGAATGCCAAAGAGAGGTGGTATTTCAGAACGGTCTTCCTTTATTGCAGAAGCCATCTTATATTTCAGGGCGTCATTTGCAGTAAGATTAAGCAATTTACCGCTGGAAATAATAGTTTTCACCTCCTCTACTACCTTGCCTCTATTCCTTTGCTCAATGATTTCTTCTGTGGTAAGGAAAAGATGTTCGTCGTCTATTATAACCTCTTTAACCTCCATCTCTTTATCCACCATTGCCATTACGAGATTAACAGGGTAGCCCTTTTTCTCTGCTCTGGCTTTGAATTCTGCTCTGATAGCAGAGGTATATTTTTCCTGATGTTGTTCTGATGAACCGACGACCTCAGCGGAACCGATAGAGGCAACCTGTTTCATAATAATCTTGTCTGCGGAGATAGAAATCAGGGCGCCTGCTGACCATGCCCAGTGTGTAATATATGCTACGGTGGTTATCGGAGATGCCTTGTCTATGGCATTACAAATACCGATGGTATATTCTTCGCCGCCGCCTACCGCACCGCCCGGGGTATTTATCTCAAAGATGATAAGTGCGGCTTTCTCTTCCTTCGCCCGTTCCACAGAATGGCGGACAAAGTATGCTAAACCCCTATCCATTATCGCATCCTTGATAGGCACGACATAAACGAGCGATTTGTTAGTGTCCGTAGACCCCGAAAGCGTTCGGGGGGATGCCGATGTATCGGCAGAGGTGGTAGAACGTTCGCTGCGGTCAATTGCGGTATTATCAGTAGGGGTTACCCCTAACGGGGCGGGCATCAATGGAGTAGTCCCGTCAGGGACAGATGCTCTAACATTGAGAAGCAAAATAATGTTAAACAGAACAACAGAAAGAATAACCAATCTCATATAAAAACATTATATACTTCTTACATCCTTTTGTCAACAATTTGTTCTCAAGAAAATTGCAACCACAGATAGATTCGCTCCGCTCACTACAAGTTCACACAGATAGACACAGATGAAGCCGGATTCACCGTAAACGGATACGCACAGATTATCAGTGTTTATCTATCGGTGTCTCCCGATGGCTATCGGGATGTGTATCTGTGGTTTATACTGTTCTGTACTGCAAGAAAATCATACATATTTGATTTGACCAAGTTTATCTGGTTTAGTATATTGAGACTGTTGACAAAGTGCCTAAAATGTCATTGCGAGCGATAGCGAAGC
>JASEHY010000260.1 GCA_030018555.1 Planctomycetota bacterium | reverse complement strand
AGGGAAAAATGAGATTGCTTCGTCCCCCGATATTCATCGGGGTCCTCGCAATGACACTTTTTGGACACCCTGTATATATCTGTGCATAAATGGCAGGTCATTAAAAGTAATCCGCAACTTTGAGCCACTCTGGGTGTTTATATAATTGAAATAAAACACCCTTATGTGCAACGAAAGGAGATATATGTCTAAAAGAAACCAAACAGGATTCACCCTGCTGGAGATTCTTGTAGTTATCGCCATTATAGTGTTAATGGCGGGAATAATGACAATGGGTCTCTTACCAGCCAAAGGAAAAGCCAAAACTCAGACTACGAGAGCGCTTATCGCTAATATCCAGGGCGCTCTGGAATCCTATTTTGCCGCTTACGGCGATTATCCCCCCACAGATTTATCTGATTTGTATCCAGGTACTTCTAATGGTACTAATAATGGAATAGAATCGGTGGTTGCCTGCCTTTCTGTCCAAGAAAAAGGGGGACCCTTCTTAATAGGATTACAGGAGAGTAGATATGCCAATTTAGATGGTGATTCCACCGCAGTGCCTCCAGTAAATTGGTGGTTTGGCGATACTCAATTACGGGAGATAGTTGATTTGTGGAATAATCCTTTCGTCTATTTTCATTACCGCGATTATGATAATCCATCTGCAGGGAATAATTATTCATTCAGAAAGGTTGGAGATGCTATATCTCCACAGAGGAGTTCAGCAACCGCTACCTATTATAACGCATTTACTTTTCAAATCTGGTCTGCCGGACCTGATGAAAAAAACGATAACGGTCTTAGGAATGATGTCAATAACTGGAAGTAATAATTATGAATGCCCCTGATTCAAACAACGGTTTTACCCTGATAGAACTATTGGTAGTTCTTTCAATAATTGCTGTCATTGCCGGCATAGGATTAGGCGTTGTATCACATTCAGGCAGACAATTTGCATTTCAGGCAGTAAGAGGAGAGATAGTTTCTCTTATCAGATATGCACGCACTAACGCTATCACTGAAAAAAGTATGAGCACAGTAGTGATTGACCCGCAGAAAAAGGAGATTTATTCCTACTCACCACGCACTGCTGGACTCTGGCATTTTGAAGATAATAACGGTGGTTTTTCTACGGGCGCCTTTGGTAACAATGCCGCCTTATTGGGAGATGTAGCGATATTATATGGTAGAATTGGCAATGGCTTGATGATGGCTGGTGCTGCAGCGGGCTATGCCCAATGCGGGTCTGTTTCGGTTATATCAGAAAATCAGGGTATTATCATAGAATGCTGGATATCACCTTCAATGGTATCAACAATGAGCCAGCGAGATATTATCAGGTTAGATGATGGTGCTATCAGTATTGAACCTGATGATAGCATTAAATTTACCTATGGCTCTCTTAATGCTCAAACCTCACCATCAAGTATATCTTATCAACAATGGTCTAATGTCGTTATGACATTTGAGCCGGATTATACCCTGCCGGATGGTTCAGGCACATTGTCATTAAAACTTAATAATATCCTTCTTGCTGAGGAAAAGGGAATTCCGGCGATTATGCCGGGCAGAAGGAACCTCACCGCAAGTTCAGCCGGAAGCCCTTTTACTGGAATGGTTGACGAAGTGAGAGCATCATTGATGGCAGAGATAGGGCGACTGAAATTAGAACCCGATATTATTCTTTCAGATGATACAGGACAACCATTACCTCAAGCCATAGTGATACAATTTGATAAAAAGGGTAACCTGCGAACACCAGTATCAAAAGTGATGTTCACCTCTTCATCAACAAGAGATTCTTTTACACTGGAGGTAACCTCATCAGGAACGGTAAGAATATATTGAGGTATGTGATACTACAAACAGGGGGTGTAGCTCAGTTGGGAGAGCGTGTGAATGGCATTCACAAGGTCAGGGGTTCAAACCCCCTCACCTCCATAATCATTTAGAAGAGTGCTCCGACGTTACGTCGGAGAGGTCAGGGGTTTCCGCCAAAGGCGACCTATTAGCCTGCCCGTTTGCTCAGCGAACCTGCACAAC
>JASEHY010000025.1 GCA_030018555.1 Planctomycetota bacterium | reverse complement strand
TATTTTAACTTATTAGCAATCTGATTGCAAGAAATTAGTATGTGTCCCCAGATTAATTCAGTATTGAATACCAGCCCAAAGGATTTCTCGGTCTCTTTAAGTCCGGCCCAAAAAAATATATGGTTCTTGATATCTCACAAGGCGGATTGCAATTCATTAGTAAAGAAAAGTTCAGGAAAGATACTAAACTTCTCCTCAATATCAGTGCCCCACTTTTTAGCAAAGACAGGATTTCTGTCAGGGCACGGGTGGCGCGGATAAAAGAAGCCCCGGGACTTAAGGTCTATGGCATCGGAGTCCAGTTCATAGAACAAGAATCAGAGCAAACCAAGTTAAAATCACTTATTGACATTTGTCATTCAAAAAATAGGTCTGAAATACCGGATAATGTCCATCTGGATAAGGCGGAAAAGGTGTAGGTCTATGCCGTTCCGCGGAACAGTCCCACCCCGCATGTTAGAGGGGCGTTTTGGGGAAAGTGCTTCCGCTAAACCGCATGAATAAAGGAATTGCGTAGGCGGTGTGTGTCACCGCCTCTATTTCCTCACCTACGAACAATGACTCTGCCGGGTCAGGCACGACCTTTAATAGTTCGGTATGGCGTCCTCCGAATTATCCGTCCCTCCTATTTTTTGCCCTGTTTATTTCTATAATCCTTATACCATTGGTTTAATTTGTTGGCTATGGCTAAACGTTGTTTGTAGAAACTTCGGTGCTCGTCTATAAATCTAAAAGGATGTGTAATATCTTTAGCAGCAAATATCGCTTGAACGAATCTGTCAGCACCAGCCCGACGTGCCGCCCAGTAATCTATTCCTACAGACTCTAAATATTTCGTTTCCTCTTCACTCACAGAAGCGACACATTCAAATATATAAGGAATTGATTCTGCAGATTTAGTTTCTCCAAATACAATGAAGTATACATGTTGGGTGTCTCTAGATACCTTTTTAGCATCTAATCGTTCAAACATTAGCGGCAGGGCAATATCAGAATTCTCTATCAGAGGTCTACACTCTCTAATAACCCCTTCTGGCTTTGTGTCCCCCATAGCGTAGATTAGGGAAAAAAACAGGTATGGTTCTCTTTCTATTTTATCTAACAATTCATTTACTTGATTTAAGCGTTTGACAAATTCAGGGTCTTGTTGTGTTTTGATGATTTTCAGTTTCTCTTCTAACCTTAATCGTCTCTCTTGTCTGTCTGTTTTATTCTCAGTATAGGATTCATAATTAGCCGTGCATGATATTATGTAAAAAGATGAAAGTGATAAAATAGCCAGAGATAGCATTAACAGTTTCTTTATCGTCCCCCTCTGATTTCTCTTACGGCTTCTTATAAACCAGATAACAAAGAAAGGAATAAAACATTCTAAGCCAAGACATCCACAATTTAAGGTATGCTGTTGTTTCCCTGGGTCTGGCTTGTTTTGAGCCGCTTTCCGACGTGCTTGAGATGTGTGGTAATATGTGATACTTCCACCAGGTGGTAAATAGTCAGGCGGGACTGCATCAGGTGGATGTTTGTATTGTCCGAGGTCACTCCACTTGCTTTCTAATAAAGTTGGCATACCATAATTGCAGTATGTTGTGGAACGCGTGCCATCGGATTGAACCTCCCGCACCACCGCGACATGTGTTGGGGTATTGGTTTGGTTTCTATAAACCACTAAGGCACCGACATGCACATAATGGGTAGAGGTAACGGGCGCGTAATCATTATCTGATATTATTTTGTCCACATCTGCCATAGGAATCTCTCCGCCCTCACCACAGGTAAAGACCCAACCAGCACAGTCATAAGTGTAGGTCGGAGTTATTACCGTAGGTGTAATTACGCCAACTTCACCGGGTCGGCGTGTTGTGTCAGGTGGTGAAGTCTGGTAAGTCTGGTGACACACACCTCGCCTTCAATCGCTCTATTTACGCTGTTTAGCAGGTGCTGTTTTCAGAAAATGCCTGCCCAACAACTTGCCAATCTTAATAATAAAGTTCTCGTCGCCCAATGGTCTGCCGATTTTGGTTGCTTTTCTTATGGTGTTTATCTCTTTCTCTGCCGGCTCTTCTTTCAGGAACTCAATATAGTCGTTCTTTTCCTCTTTGTCAAATAATTGTTCGCCTAATATCTTGTCCGGAACATCCAAGACATGCGCCCTGGCACTGGAATACGGATAATCTTCCTCCTGCCTTACCATCCCGGCCCGTTTGGGATTTTTCTCAATATACCGGGCTACCTGCCATAAATAACTATCTTCATCCACCACGCAGGAATAATATCGGCTTTCCCACAGACGGCCGGTTCGTTTATATCTTTTGTTTATATATTTGGAATACCCCTGGCTTACGCCCTGCATCATCTTGGCCAGAGAGTTCTCCTCATGCGGTTTTACCAGAAGATGGATATGATTGGTCATCAAGCAGTAGGCAAGAATAGAAATATCCCATCGTTCGGCATAATCCTTGAGCATGTCCAGATATTTCCTTCTGGTATCAACGGCGAAGAACACTTTTTGGCGGTTATTACCGCGTTGAATAATGTGATGAGGGAAATCAACCGCAACGGCTCGTGCAATTCTGGGCATAGGGGCTATTTTACAAAAACACCGCCTTAAGAGTCAAGTATTTCGCTGGTTTCGTCGGCAGGTGTGTGTCACCGTGTGTAGCCATAATAAAATCTGCTTTACCCTGTGCGGTCAATCTATGAAGTCCGATTTTGCTACGAATATATTTATCCCTGAGCAACTGCCCTTTTATATCCTGGCGGTATTCTTCTCTGGTCATCTTGAGGGGCTGGAGAATCTGTTTCTCAAACTCTTCCAACGATTTAAAAGAGGAAAGACGCTCTTTAACAACCACATCTATCTCGTCATCAGAGACGGTGATACCCTTCCTGATTGCCTCAGCAGTAAGAACCCTGTCTTCTATGAGGGTCTGAAGTGCCAGAGGATGATTAGTAGTATTCAGGATAATCGCGCGTCTGTGCACATCGCGTTGGGTGATAAAGTTATCATCCACTCGTGCCACAAGGACTGCGCTTTCCAGCCCTGTCCAGAGGGCTCGGTCCGAGGGAGACGACTTCTCCATCGCACTCAGGGACTTCTCAGGGGAGGAAGCCCCGGATGCCTGTGCCGTCAGGGAGAGCATGCCTCCCGTCAGGGATAAACAGAGTATCAAGAAATACCCTAAAAGCAAAGATATGTATCTCATCTTATGGGGTCTTATAGCACCTGTCTGAGAGTTGGTCAAGAAAATTCCTCACCACAAAGACACAAAGAACACCCCGAAAGCATTCGGGGTGCCTTTGTGGTGAAATAAAGTTTATGAATAATGTGGACTAACGGGATGAATGGCTGAAATAGACCATCAGCACCGTGATATCAGCCGGAGAAACCCCCGCAATCCTGCCTGCCTGCCCTAATGAAATCGGCTTGAATTTGTTCAGTTGTGTCCTTGCCTCCTTGCTGAGATGCTCAATCTTATTATAGTCAAAATCCACCGGCAGTGGAGCGTTCTCCATCTTCCTGGCTCGCTCAATCTGCTTGAGTTGTTTCTGGATATAGCCCTCATATTTGACCTCTATTTCAACCTGTCTTCTAACATCATCGGCAAGATTCAGTTCTCGTAACTTCTCATATTTCATCTCTAAATCCTTAAGAGTAACCTCTGGCTGTTTGAGTAGCGTCTTAAGGGGTCTATGATTAGAAAATAACTTGTTTAATATGGTGATGGCTTTCCGGATATCTTCTTCCTTTTTATCTAATCGGTCTTTGAGTTCCTTTGAGAGTAATCCCAAATCCCAAGTATAGTGCATCAGCCGTCGGTCTGCATTATCAGAACGCAAGAGCAACCGATATTCTGCCCTTGAGGTGAACATCCGATATGGCTCTGTCGGACCTAATGTTACCAAATCATCTATCAGGACACCGATATATGCTTCGCTTCTGGCGAGTATAAAAGGTGGTTGTTGCCTGATTTTCTTCACCGCATTAATACTGGCAATAATGCCCTGTGCCGCGGCTTCCTCATAACCTGATGTCCCGTTTATCTGCCCTGCCAGAAATAGATTGTCCAGTTTCTTTGTCTCAAGAGTCGGTCTTATCTGGTATGGCAGAATCACATCGTATTCTATGGCATAGCCATAACGGATGAATTTAGCGTCTTCTAACCCCTTAATAGAATGCACCATCTCCTCCTGAACATCACGGGGCAAACTTGTGGAGATACCGTTGCAATAGACCTCCGGAACATTTTTACCTTCCGGTTCAAGGAATATCTGATGTTGTGCTCTTTCCGCAAATCTAACTACCTTATCCTCAATAGAAGGACAATATCTCGGTCCGATGGATTTTATCTGTCCGGTATAAAGCGGTGCTCGGTGCAGGTTTTTCCTGATTATCTCATGGGTATTCTTATTAGTATGAGTAATATAGCATGGTATCTGTCGTCTGTGGATGCCTAATAGAGATTCTTCAGATCCCGAAAGCTTTCGGGAAGCATTAGTTATCTTCTGGGTAGAATATGAAAAAGGTCTTGGGGTTTCATCGCCCGGCTGTTCTCTGAGAGCAGAATAATTTATACTTCTGGTATCTAATCGTGGCGGTGTGCCGGTCTTCAGACGCCCTAATTCCAAGCCCAGCGAAGCAATACTCTGTGAGATATTCTCTGCAGACGGCTCATTGATTCTGCCTCCGCTGAACCTGTCCTCTCCGATGTGAATCAGCCCTCTCATAAATGTGCCTATAGTGAGGATGACGGCTTGACTGGTGTAGGTCTTACCTGATTTCCCCAATACCTGCCACAGAGGCACAGAGTTCACGGAGAACGGGCTCTGTGTTCTCTGTGGCTCTGTGGCTAATTTCTCTACAATATCCTCTTTTAATGTTAGGTTCTTCTGATTCTCCAGCACCTTTCGCATATAGAGGTGGTATTGTCTCTTATCACACTGGGCTCGGGGTGATTGAACCGCAGGACCCTTTCCGGTATTAAGGATACGAAATTGGATACCGCTGAAATCCGTTGCCTTTGCCATCTCTCCGCCTAAAGCATCAATCTCACGAATTAATTGACCCTTTGCCAAGCCGCCGATTGCCGGATTACAGGACATCTGGGCAATAGTATCAAACGAGATGGTCAGAAGCAGGACATTGCAGCCCATTCGGGCTGAGACCAGAGATGCCTCTATACCGGCGTGTCCGGCACCGACTACGATGATGTCGTACATAACCTGGGATAATACCAATTACCTTTACGAGCGTCAATGTTTAGCCGAATGAAGTAAGCCACTCTACGAACCCTGACCCTTCCCACAGGATACAGGATGCAGGATGCGGGATACGAGATGCAGGATGCGGGATACGAGATACAGGATGCGGGATACGAGATACAGGATACGGGATGCGGGATACAGGATACGAGATACAGGATACTGGATGCAGGTTCTCTGCGAACTCTGCGTCTCTGCGGTGAATTTCTTGGATAATTTTTTGGGGGAGGGAGTTGTGGATTTGGGGCAATAGAGGAGAGGGTTTCGCAAAGTATAGGTGTGGATTTCGCAAAATAGGGATATGGATTTCGCAAAGTAGAGGAGTGGGTTTCGCAAAATAGAGATATGGATTTCGCCAAATAGAGGAGAGGGTTTCGCAAAATAGAGGTGTGGATTTCGCAAAGTAGAGATGAGAGTCAAGGGGGATGGGGGTGGGGGGCAGGGGTATCCCCCTCGTCATAACTCCTTATAAATCAATGGGACTGTAAAACGAAGGTGCTAATTTCCGAGGTTTTTAGGAGGGGTAAAATGGTCAAAAAACTTCCATTTTTAGCACCTTGGCCATCTCTTGGGAAGTATTGGTCCAGGGCGGTTTACCCAGGCAATAAAGGCATCTAACCCCTGTTTCCGGGTAATTATTTAGCCTGCCTGTGCCGAGCACCTACCTACCGCCACGCAGTGGCAGGCAGGCGGCAGACAGGTTAAAACCAATCTGGCGCTTTGCTGTAATCTGTGGCTTGTGTCAATCTGTGCTCATCTGTGGTTCCGAATTCCCGATTTTCAGAAAACCCTGCCCTGCATACCAGACAAATCAGGCATTCCGCTGGGGCGGGACTGTCCCACTAACCATTGGATAAAAAGCAGTTATTGCAATCTGGATTTATCGGTGTGCATATCAGAGCACCGAAATCCAGAAGAGCCATGTTTGCCTTTCCGGTATTCCGGCATAAAGCATACTTCCCGGCTGTCTCTATGATATGTCTGTCCCGTCTGCCTTCCTTTGATGTTCTCATCCCGAAATACCTTTTAAATACACGGACCACATTACTATCAACTATCCATTCTCTTTTACCATATGCAAGAGAGAGAACCATTCCGGTAATATAATCGCCAACTCCAGGAAGTTTCAGTAATTCTTCTCTTGTTCGTGGAACTCGGCTATTAAAATCATTCACGAGAACACTTGTCATCTCCCTGAACTTTTTGACCCGCCACCTGAGGCCTAAAGGATGAAGGACTTTTCTTAATTCTTTCATACTAGCAGAAGCGACATCTCTGGCTGTTTTAAACCTTGAGAAGAAATCGCGATATACCTTCTCTACCTGATTGGCTCTGGTACGCTGGAGCATCATCTCGGCTATCAGGATTCTGAAAGGATTCCTCGTGCTCCGCCATGGATAATTCCGTTTGTGGTGGTTGAACCAGAGCAGGATTCTACGACGGAATTTTCTTATCCTCTTTGAAGAAGGTAGGTTATCCATAAATCTGCAGCAGTTTCCTATGAATGATTTTCGCTATTGCTTCAGCCAGTAATGGCGGAACGGCATTACCGACCTGCCTGAATTGTTCGGTTCTTGGTCCTTCAAACAGATAATTATCGGGAAAGGACTGACATCTTGCCGCCTCTCTCACTGTAAAAGACCTGCACTGATGAATATCGGGATGAATATAATAATGCCCGTCACTGCAGATATGTGCGGTTACGGTGGATGAAGGTTGATTCCACCACTGCACCTTGAAGCGGTTTATAAATATATCCAGATTATTATGGTCCGGCATAAGTCCAGGATTTTCTCTTTTCAGATCTTTAAGCGTTGCTGCACCGTTGCCGTTTTTATGGTGTTCTATAAAGAACTTATATCTTTCAAGGTCGCTCTCCATATGTGTGCGTGCCCTATGATTCAGGATACCCGAACTATTTTCCCGCATCAGATTCTGATATTCGGCAAGATTGGTTCTGCGGTTATATGAACCAAACCATCTGTCACTGCCATCGCCCGGTTTGAGTTCCGTCAGGTCTCCTATGGCATCCGTAACGGTCCGGCATCCTTTGTTCCTTTTTCCCCTGCATAGTATGTCCCGGAATATTTCTCTTATATCAGGATACCTTGACTCCAGTTTCCGTTTATATCCTATCAGCACCAATCTTTTCCGTTTCTGCGGGACACCGAAATCAGCACTGTTAAGAAGATATTTTCTGGCGTTTTTTCTGTATTCATCAAAAGTTGGCGATGTTTCATAAGCGGGGTTGATGGAAGAAAAACCATCCAGTATCTTCTTGAACATCTCCTGACTGGATACTCTGGCGGTTAACAGACCGGGTACATTCTCAAATACAAAAAAGTCCGGTTGTAATTGTTCCAATATATAAAAGTAATGCTCAAACAGAAAATGACGTTTATCTTTCGCCATCCGGTGGGGATCTCTTGCTCTGCCAATCTCCGAATATGACTGGCATGGTGGTCCGCCGAGAACCACATTAATCCTTTTAACATTATGATATTTCATTGATGCCCTGATTCTCGCAATAACCCCATCGGGAGAATCCTTACCGAATTCTCTCTGAATTACCTTATGGTTCACTGATTCAGCGATATCAGGGTAACGGTTAAAGATATCATCTTTTGTGGTCTCGTTTCTGCAGTAGTTATAATACAGATGTGATAGACGGTGTTTCCGGAGCGTATGATATAACTGACGGGTTCTCATTGTTTCGCAGGCCCATTTATCCATTTCAATCTGGGCAACAGATTCAAAGCCCGCCCGGGTAAATCCCTCGCTCAATCCACCACATCCGGCGAAAAGGTCTATAGCATAAAAACGACCCAACATCTTTATACACCTCTAAATTTCAAAATTCATTTTTTCCAGTTGTTAAATTCTTGCGGCAGTAGTGATAGAAATTCCTTTGGTGGTATTGAAAAAAGATCATAAGTTCGCCCAAACTGTTGTATCAATTGAATAAGTCTTCTTAAACCACCCCCAACTTTAGGACCTAATGCTTTTGGTTTAGGTTTCTCTTTGCTTTCATCCCAGTATAATTTATCAATGGCTTCAACAATGTATTTATTTGAAATAAAATCCTGACGCGATGCCACCTGTTCCGTCCAATCGTTATGGATAAAAATCGGTGAACCCAGAAAAAGGCGGGAAAATCTTTTATGGGTTGAATATATATCCCATGAGGCAGCAATAAAATGACGGTGCCAATACTTCCAATTTGAACTGCATATATAATGATTGCTTTTGAGAATTTTTCTCATTCCATTATCATCTCTGGGGCATATAATGTCAAACCAGAACAGAGCCAGCCAAGACCATAGTCCTTTTTCGGACGTGAGTTTGTCAGCACTGATCCCCTGCAATATCTCGCTCAGATATTTTCCCATTTCAAGGCGGTTGGCAAAAGTGCGTTTTCCCACTTTTATACGCGGACTGAATTCAACTGAAAATGGTTCCTGACTTAACTCATCAACAGGCGGGTCTTCATCCATCCCATCTTTCAATTGATTTATGTAGTTCTGAAATTTTTCCAGCCCCTGTTCATTCAGAATGCGAATATATTCTGTCATACGCCTTCTCCCTCCTTCATAGTGCTGATGAATTCTTTCCATTTATCAGGGTGTTTCTTACAGAATTCATCTATTACATCGTCTATCCAATCGGTTATTTCTTCCTTGTAATCAGCGTCATCGGGGCCATCCGGTATATTTTCAGGATTGAAATACCTCGCAAAATCAATCCAGTCCTTCTGCCAGCCCTCATCTAAATCATCCAGATTAGATATTTCCTCAACAAGAAACAAATAAGTTAATATCTCCCTGATAACCGCCGGATAAACGGTAAAAAAGAAAAATCTATCTGATTTCGCCATCTGTTTGATACCGGGAACTGATTTGCTGAAATATATTTCCGGACCATCCCCGCTATATTCAATTTGCCATATTCTCTGACCGAGGTCTTTATGCCAGTAAACAGGAAGAATAGAACGCTGTTTCAGTTCTTTGCCTTCTTTATCACGCGGGCTGATTTTATCTGCAGCAGCCAGAATTAATCCTATTTTATTAGATTCATCCACAACTCTCACTCTGAACATTAAATAGTCAACATAACCCAGATCGGAAATATCTCTATCAGAGATCCTTTTATTATTCCTGATAGTTCCGAGGAAATATCTTCTGGATACAGTACCATGATAGATTTCCAAGTAAACTGATGCATCCTGTTGCAGATTCATATTTTCCAGAGAAGCGGTGGCATCAAATGATACTGCATAATCTGTTTTATTAATTTTAGCAGATACATTCTCATGTTTTATTCTCTGCCTGTCCGTGTAATTAAAACGACGTCTCATTATTCCACCTCCTTTACATCCACAATAATATCCCTATTTTCATCAAATCCTGTCACGGTAAATTCGAAATCCTCATTTAGAATTTCTACTTTTACTGTATTTAATTTTGATGTGAGTATCTTCCCGCCATTGATTTTTTCGCTAAAGGTTTTATTATCCAGATTGAAGTCAAGTTCGTTGTACTTTTTAAATGGGTTCCCCCTCAAAACATCATAGGCAATTTTAACCTCTGCCAGAAAGGGAAATTCCTTTTCCTTAACGTTTTCTCCGGATAAAGTTATACGGAATCCTGCTTTAATATCACTCATATTAAAAATCTGAGGAGATTTAATAATGGGGGGGATTGGTTTTACCGTGCCCGGTCCATTTACCGGCTCCTTTACGAAGAATACATCCTTAAAAAAGTCAATATCTCGCTCTTGAGAAGGAATATCAAGGACGTTGATTATCTGCCAAACACTTGTTTTTATTTGTCGTAATATTCTACCCGCATCCTGATATTTACCTCTGAAACCTTCGGTTCGTTCGTTCCAGTCCTCATGGGCCGGGGGTTCCGAGTCACCCAGAAAACTTGATACATACTCATCGCCGGCGGAAAGTAATGTACGGACAGGACGATTTCCCAGATTCTTTATTTTGGGGATAGTAATGCCAGAACGAATATAAAATTCATCTGCTTTATCAAGACTCTCATCTTTTTGAACATACACATCAAAATGAGATTTAACAGATTCTCTTCCCGCAGGTGAGATTCTGACCGGTATGCGGAATGCAAGCAATTCGTTATCGGCATATCTTTTTCTGATGTCTCCAAGATTTTTATCCTTACCAAAAGATTCTTGTTGCTCAGGCATTCCTTTCAAGTTGAATATTCTTTCTTCTGGGAAAGTTGCGATATTCTCAATGAAATCCATAAGTGATTTTACGTTCCGTTTCTCCCATTTTGTATCTGTCCAGTCTTGTTCTGAAGCATATTTAAGCAGTGTATTCTTGTTTAACTCAACACAGCAATTTTCTTCATTGTTATAATTTACTTCCACAATAAGTTTTCCTGAAATGACAGGATAAAAATAATTCATTATAACCGCACGAGTAATTGCATCGGTATTAATTTCAGGTATAATATCCGGAATTATTATAGATAAGCCTGGTTCCCTCTCTCTTGTAATCTTAAAATAATTTCGGAAATCATTGATTATATTCTCGGTTTCAATTGGCTCAAAACCCTTGCCGGCAAAATAGCCATAATAGTTATACCTCCGTCCATCATATAGGTGGCATCTCAATAATGATTTCCCGAGCAGTAATTCTCGATTATCGTCGTTCCTGATTGTAAAACCCCAGAATGCCCGTAATCCTGAACACATGGGAAATACGGTTTTTCCCAGTCCCCATCTGCCGGCTGATACCCTGTCTTTTTCGGATATACCTTCCTGCCACCAGAAACTGTAATAGTTACTTTTTATTTCCTCCCCCGGTTTTTCCCTGCATATTTTTCCATCCAGGCCTGTTGTACCAAAATCCTCTATAAGTAAAAAATGGGGTCTCCCAATGGTATTTTTCAGGCTTTCATCAGGAAATTTGCAGATGGCATAATGATTTTCAATCTCTTTAAAATAGTTATCTTTCTTTTTCCCGATGATAGGAAATAGAGTAAATCTTACTCTAATATTATCTGATTGAGGTAATTTTGCATCTAAAGAATTCTGTATAGATTCTCTAACCAGCGCATCAACCGCTTTATCTTCCTTGAAGAACTCAGTTTCATGTGGATCACGTTCTGGCTGACCGGGTCGCAACTCACTGAATTGCCACATATATTACCTCCTCATAATAATTATTTTAGTGTTTTTATTCGACATCCTTCATTGTAGAGTAAAGGACTGACGCAATGATTACCCGTGGGACACATTCAACCCCCTGCATTGGGCTATTTATTTGGGTTACCCATCGCCGCTTTTCTAAAATCCATATTTTCAGTAAGATGATTCATCCTCGTGGGACACCCTCCACCCGCCAGAGGACGGGCAGGAAGGCGGGCAGGCATTCAACCTCCTACACTTAACACACCCCTACCCCTCTTATTAGAGGGGACTTGTTCTTCTTTGCGTCCTTTGCGTCTCTGCGGTGAAAATGCCCTTTTTCCTGTCCTTATCAGGTATTCCGCTATCTGGACTGCATTTAGAGCCTATCCGAATATCAACCTGACGAAACGATGGGTCTATAAGTAATAAGAGCACAAACAAAATGAAGCAGTCCCAAGTAGTTTTGCAGCTTCTTTTCCCAGCGAATCAATATCCGCCGAAAGCGGTTCAGCCAACTGTGTGTTCGTTCAACCACCCACCGTCTTGCCTTGAAACCAATCTCCCGCTTGATCGCCTGCGACTCTTCACCACGTGCCCGAATGTGAGCCGTATACTCAAATTCCTTGGCCAGATCTTTAACTTCGTCATAGTCAAAACCCTTGTCCAGGCAAAGGCCTTGTGGCTTTTCTTCCGTTGGTTTTGGCCGTTCAATGGGAATGCTCTGCAACGTTTGCTTGGCCATTTTCATGTCGTGACGATTTGCTCCCTCAACCGCCACGCCGATCGGCACACCAGTCGCTTCAGTCAGCAGACTTCGTTTAACCCCTTTTTTGCCACGATCCGTAGGGTTGGCACCGGTTTT
>JASEHY010000259.1 GCA_030018555.1 Planctomycetota bacterium | reverse complement strand
CGAGAGCCGATTTATCGGCTCTCGCAATGACAAAAGGGGGTTTGTCAACAGTCTCAAGATAATAAACCTAATAAACGATAGCATACGACAATTATTAACCACAGAGATACGAGCATCCTCTATCCCACATCACATATCTCGTATCCCGTACTACTTCTTCCCACCACCCGGCGTTATTTCTATCTTGAAGGGCTTGGTGGCTCGGCGCAGGAAAAGAATAGCAAAACAAGTATTAATATCACCACCCCACGAGCCATTACTCTCCTGCTTTGAGAGTAAATACCTTGCCCCTAATGGATACCATTGATTCTTACCGAATGATTCTATTCCCAGTAATGTGCCGGCTCGTTCCAGAGCGTATAGATAGTAATAAGGCGAATAGGATTTTCCAATATCATCTGAAGGGTCAGCGATAGTGAAATTCTTTTCCAGCCACTCTATTGCCTTTTTGATATTCAGATTTCCCTTAATATCCTTATTCTGGTAGAAAAGGCAGATGGCAAGCGAGCCCAACCCGCCGGCAACCATCGTATGAACAGATTCTCCGACGTGGCAACAATTCCAGCCACCATCGGAATTTTGGGCAGATACAAATGCCTTTTCAGCATCACGCCATACCTCTGCGGGGATGTCTATATTTGCATCAGCACTTGCCCGAAGTCCCAAGACCGCATATTGAGAAATAGAAGTATCCCAGACACCTTCCTTATTGCGCGGTGGAAGTTTGATTGGTATCTTTCTTATCGCTCTGGTAGATGAAGTAGTTGGTGTTGGGCTGATTGGCTTGCCCGTAGGGACAATATTAATAAATCTTGTCAGGTCCGGCACGCTGTAGCCCCATCCGCCCCTGACCGACTGGTTTGCCAGGAGAAACTCAGTGCATTGAACTATTCTTTCCAGATATTTAACGCTGTCCAGTTCACTAAAAGCCATTGTCATCAGGGCAACATTATAGGTATAATTTGATTGTACTGTCTTGGTGGGTGAGTTAAGCAACCCTTTTGTAAGCATCGTCTCAATATATTGATTCATAACCGATTCCGAGAGAGGCACGCCACTTTTAATCAGGGTATAAAACACCAAATCCTCGCTATAACTACCGCGGGATGATTTAATAAGATAATCAACTCCCTTATTGATAGATATACTCACCGCATTCGGAGAAATCACAGGAGTAGGATTAGTGTTCCACCATTTGCGCCAGGCGGCCGCATCCACCCCAAATCTCTGCCCGGTCGTCTCTGAAAGAAGAATAGAGAATTGCTCCTGGACTTCCTTCCTCGTTTCTACGGATAGATGTTTTATTAGTTCTGGTATCCGTTCCCAGACATCCAATTTAGAAAGTGCCTCTAATGCCGATTTGCTGATATTCACATCAGAATCCTTGAGCAGTCCTAAGAGAATATCGGCGGCTTGAGAGAAAGGACTCTTACCCAATAACTCTATTATAGACATTCTAACCTTTACCGGCTCACCCTTTGATACCAAATCGGTCATTATAGTGATTATAGGTCTCTCAATTGCTCTCTGCCTAAAAAGCCCGGCTAAAACCTCTATAAACCCTAATTTTGCTGACTCCTTAGTGATGACCCTTTTATGATTCTGGTTTACCCATTCTATGTATGACGAGTAGGAAAGGAAGACCGTCAGACATTGCCTTATCTCCCTTTTCACCTTATCCTCGTTATCATCTCCGAGGGTCTTGAGTAAAAATCCGATGGTATCAAAGGCATATTTGTCCTCAGAGGACAGAAAGCGGGAATATTGACTCTGGATAAATTGGATAGATTCCTTTCGCCTGTCCTGAGGGCGAAGTCCGAAGGGCTTATCCGCTGAGCCCTCATCGTATAACCGCGAGTATCTTGATTTTACCTCTGTATAAGTGGAAGGATTAAATGGCTTGACTGTCTCCTCTTTCTGGGCAAACAGCATCCCTCCAACGAGAAGGATAAATAGTAACAAACTCATAAAAAGTAAGAAGTGTGCTCTCATTTGGGAGAAATATATCTGACTATCTGAGAGAAATCAAGAAAA
>JASEHY010000258.1 GCA_030018555.1 Planctomycetota bacterium | reverse complement strand
GGCTGACCTTGAAAGAATTCTTCAGGAACTCAGCTATGCTTCTCCGCCGAAGGCGGATCAGCCTCTGGCTGACAGTGCTATGGTGATTGTGGATGGCGTTTTCAGTATGGAAGGCGATTTGGCGAACCTACAGGGGATAGTGAACCTCAAGAAGAGATACAAGTTTCGGCTGATGGTGGATGATGCTCATAGCATTGGTGTAATGGGCGAGAATGGTCGCGGGACAGCCGCACACTTCAATGTGGACAAAGATGTTGATTTGATAATGGGAACCTTCAGCAAGTCATTTGCTTCTTTAGGCGGATTTATTGCCGGCGAAGAAGCCGTGATAAGTTATATTAAACATCACGCCAGGGCTTTAATATTCAGCGCCAGTATGCCGCCTTCTGCGGTGGCAACAGTCCTTTGTGCACTTAAGATTATGAAAGAAGAACCACAGCGACGCGAACGGCTCTGGCAGATTACCAATAGAATGCATCGGGAATATAAAAAGTTGGGGTTCAATATAGGTCCGACTCAAACCCCTATTGTCCCCTTAATCTTTGGTGATGATATGGTTACTTTTAATTTCTGGCGTCAACTCTTTGATAAAGGTGTTTTTGCCAATCCGATCATCTCTCCGGCAGTCCCGCAGGGTGGCTCTCTCATCCGCACCAGTTATATGGCAACCCATACTGACGCGGAACTTGATAAGGTGTTAGAAATCTGTGATGAGGTTGGTAAAGAGATGGGAGTTGCAACCACAGATGCACACAGATGAACGCCCCGATGTATATCGGGGTGTTAATTATCTGTGTTTATCTGCGGTTGCAAAGATAACCCATCAATCTATAAACCAATTTCGCAGCGATAAAATCGGATACAATAGAACCTTTCATCGGACAGAGTTCTACTACATCAAAACCAATTATCCGCTTTTTCTGGAACACGGGTCTTAATATATCAAGCACCTCATACCAGCCCAATCCACCCGGCTCAGGTGTGCCTACTGCCGGTATCACAGAAGGGTCAAATACATCTAAATCTATCGTTACATAAACATCCTCACAGAGCCCAGCACATAGTGGGGATTGAATCCCCACTATGTGCTGGGTATGAGCGAAATAGGTTTTAAGGGTCGTCTTACCCTTATTATGCCTCTCCTGTCTGATTAACCTCATACACCCTTCTGCCAGATTGCGGATACCAACCTGAACAATACTCTTCACTCCTGAATCCAGTATCCTTTTCATTACACAGGCATGACTGTAGATAGACCCATCAAAAGATTCACGCAAGTCAGAATGGGCATCAAGATGTAACACGCTAAATTCTTTCTTAAATACCTCCTGATAGGCATTAACAATAGGATAAGAAATACTATGTTCACCACCTAATGAGATAAGGGTCTGGTCATCTGAGAGTTCTTTAAGGAGTGATTTAATGTATCTTTTCAGAGAAGGGATAAACTTCTCCGGCTTGGCAAAGAAATTAAGAGCGGGTTGCGGATGGGTATGAATAGTTGTCTTTTTATATGTTTCACAGAGCAGTTCCTCGTCGTATGTTTCTATATTAGCGGATGCCCTGATAATAGCAGACGGGCCTCGGGTTGTTCCCTTAATATAAGAGGTGGTTTTATCATAAGGGACAGGCAATATAATGAACCTTGCCTGTGAAAGTGGTGAATTATCATATCCTAAAAAATTAGCCATATAGTATCGGGAAGATTTCAGGAAACCCATCTTTCAGAGGGGTTTCCTGATAATTCGTTTCTACGAGGTCTTGTTTAACTTATTAAGCACCCGAATGTCTTCTTTCCAAAGTATCCGCTTACCGCCACAGGTTTTACAATACTGTTTATATCCGACGCACCTCACAAAAATAAAGACCTCTTGTGAAACGGATTATTGAGACACCCCCCTGAAAGGTGGGTTTCTCAAACTCTTCCCACTACTATATTAGATAGCGAAAGATTATGGTGTCAAGGAAAAGAGAACACGAATCTCATTCACCCCGTTAGAAATCCTCCGCCAAAGGCGGGGGTGGTCGCCTACGGGCGG
>JASEHY010000257.1 GCA_030018555.1 Planctomycetota bacterium | reverse complement strand
CCTTCGGTCTAACTGGCTCTAACCGGTGGGAAGTATCCCGCCCCCCGTATGCTGTCCCCCGAATTTCCGAAAAAGTTTCCGAGAGCAGTCGCTATTTGAAGAAATCTCCAGAAATTTGAATATATTGCTTGACTTACAAATGTTTTTACCTATAATAACCTTGTAATAAACAGTAAAATAGGATTTGTCAGTTTGATATGACGGATCCCGATAGACAGATAGGCACAGATTCTTATTATAGAAAATAATCTGTGAAATTTATGGCTGATTAAATAATTATGAAGACATTAATGAATCCTGATAGGATATCATCTTATCTGAACAAGCCGCGGGAGGACTTCACTAGGAAAGACCTGATTAGGTTTATAGAGAAGAGTGACATTGAGATGGTTAACTTCCGTTATGTGGGCGGTGACGGTAAGTTAAAGACCCTGAATTTCTTCATCAGAAGGAAATCGCAATTAGACAGGCTCCTCGCGGCAGGCGAAAGGGTGGACGGCTCAAGTATATTCCCTTATATTGATGCGAGTTCAAGCGACCTCTATGTTATTCCCCGTTATAGAACCGCCTATGTAAATCCTTTCTCTGTTATTCCTGCTGTAGATATGCTCTGTTCGTATTATACCAGTGACGGCGTGCCTTTGCCGAGCGCCCCTGAGAACATCGTCAGAAAAGCCCATCAGACGTTAAAGAAAAACACCGGTTTGACCTTTGAGGCAATGGGGGAGTTGGAATATTACGTCTTGGCGAATAAACAGTATCTCTATCCGAATAAGGCACAGAAAGGTTATCAAACCTCAGCACCGTTTTCTAAATGGGAGAATATCAGGATTGAGGCAATGCGTTTGATTGCCCAAACCGGCGGCAAGATAAAATACAGCCATTCCGAAGTGGGCAATATCACCGACGTAAAAGAGGATATGGAACAACACGAGATAGAATTATTCCCGGTACCTTTAGAAGATGCGGCTGACCAGATAACGATTGCCAAATGGATAC
The DNA here is from genome assembly GCA_030018555.1 of Planctomycetota bacterium. Lineage (GTDB taxonomy): Bacteria > Planctomycetota > MHYJ01 > JACQXL01 > JACQXL01 > Yes70-35. The sequence continues at coordinate 1,061 of JASEHY010000257.1, read as the reverse complement.
TGAGGATGCTCGGACATAAGTATGGAGTAACGATAACCTTTGTCCCCAAGATAATGCTTGGACACGCCGGCAGCGGCCTTCATATCCATACCAGATTTACCAAAAACAATAAGAATGTAATGGTTAAATCTGATAGATTGAGTGATGAAGCCAAAAAGATTATCGCCGGCTATCTGAGTCTGGCTCAATCACTGACCGCCTTTGGTAATACCGTTCCTGTTTCATACCTGAGATTGGTGCCGCATCAGGAAGCCCCGACCAATATTTGCTGGGGCGACAGAAACCGCTCCGTATTGGTTCGGGTTCCGTTAGGATGGTTGAATACAGAGAATATGGCTAAAGATGCCAACCCCCGGGAAAAAGGTGAGATGAAAGACCTGATGAAGCACCAGACCGTTGAATTCCGCGGGTCTGACGGCTCGGCTAATATCTATCTATTACTTGCCGGACTGGCTGTAGCCGCGCGGTATGGCTGGGAAATGAAAAATGGGCTGGCGCTGGCTGATAAATTATACGTGGACGTCAATATCTTCTCAGACCGCAATAAAAAACTCCAGAAAAATCTCCCCCAATTACCTGCTTCCTGCTGGGAATCGGCTGACCATCTCCTAAAAGACCGCAGGATTTATGAAAGGGACGGCGTCTTTTCACTCATTGCCATTGACGGTCTGGTCAAACAACTCAAGAGTTACAATGACAGGAACCTGAACGAGAAATTATTCGGCAGGAAGGAAAAGATTAAAAAACTGGTCGCTGAATATATCCATTGTGCATAATCACCGACAGGCACACCCCGCGGGCACGTACCGATGGATAGAACTCTCTACCCGTAGGGGTAGTGCTCTCTGCATGTGGGAGAGGTATCCTTTAATGGCGGATTCCCCATATAATTTATCGTAATGATTTGAGATTGTCCCTGTATAATTAGGGTCTACTGAAAAATGTTTTTGTAGTGATCTAATCTGGGGACACATACTAATTTCCTTGCTGTCTGACTTTGGCTGGCCGCCCAACAGCCCTCGGCCTGAAAATACGGTTAAATAACTGCTCTAATTTCTTAA
>JASEHY010000256.1 GCA_030018555.1 Planctomycetota bacterium | reverse complement strand
AGGGCGAGGTTCGCCTGCTCGCCTCGCCTTCGCTACGGCGAAGCGGGCGGGCGACAGGGTCTAAACGAGATGCTGAAACGAGTTCAGCATGACACTTATGACGGCTATAAATCCTTAACTATGTGCCATTCGGGACACCATACCGAATTATCCCTGTTTTCAGAGAACGAATCTGTTTTATACTTTCCTATACCATAAATAACTTGACCAAACAAATCGTAATTAGTAAAATAAGAGATTATAATGACAAAACTATTCAGTTGGTTAGGTCAGGGTTTTCTTTTGCCACTACAGTATTTTCTGGATATATTACTAAAGACATATTTAGTCATCAAATCCACCTTGCTGGAAAACCGCAAAGGTAAACGGCTACCGCTACATACTACTTCTTTGCAGGTATATTTTACAGGAGTCCAGGCGCTTATGATTATTGCTCTAGCGGGACTGGTAGCCGGCTCGGCAGTAATAGTGGAGTTGGCAACGATTCTACCCAAATTCGGCGCCGGTAAATATGTAGAACGACTCGCTATTCTTGTTCTTGTCCGCGAACTCGCACCAATTATCACCGCATTTATTATTATCGGTCGCTCAGGAACAGCAATGGCAACCGAACTGGGCAATATGAAACTGAATCGGGAGATAGAACTTCTTGAGAGTCTGGGTATAAATATTGATTATTTTCTGGTTCTGCCAAGATTGCTGGGAACCGTTGTGGCGATTTTATGTCTGAGCGTTATTTTTAACGCCATTGCTCTGGGCGGTGGATTCCTTGTTGCTAATTTTTTGGCATCGGTCTCACGAAGTTTTATATTCGCAGACCTGATTTCCGCCATAAATTATTCTGATATCATTATGTCGCTTCTGAAAGTGTTCATTTTTGGCTGGATTATTGCTATAGTCAATTGCGTTCAGGGCTTATCCGTGAAAAGGTCTTTTACCGAAGTACCACAGGTTACAACCAAAGGCGTGGTGAATTCTATTATACTTTGCTTTATTGCCAGTATTTTTGTCTCACTGTATATCTTCCCTGAATTTAACATATAGAACCGATGAATTATTTAGAAGTAGCGAATGTTAATTATCAGCGCGACGGTCATACCCTTCTGGATAATGTTTCCTTTGCTGTAGGACGGGGTGAATTCTGGGCAGTGGCGGGAAGTGATATTTCAGGTAAAACATTACTCCTTAAAACCTGTGCTGGACTCGTCAATCTTAATAGAGGAACGGTTAAAATAAAGGGCAAAGAGATTTCAACCTTCTCATACGATGAATTACAACAACTAAAGATGAAGACCGGCTTTGTATTCCAGGATGCGGTGCTTCTCAGCAATCTTACTATAAGAGATAACATCACGCTCCCGCTCAGGTATCATACTAAATTGGATGCAGTAGAGATAAATAAACAATCTGACAAACATCTTAAATTATTAAATATTTTTGCTTATGCTAACGAGCGTCCGGCGGGATTGCCCCTTGAGGTCAGGTTGCTGACAAATCTGGCACGGGCTTTGATTGCAGAGCCGGAACTTTTGCTCCTGGACCAGTTGTTTGATACTCTCAGTATAGACAATGTCCAAAAGGTAGTCGGAATTCTGGGTGAATTTAAATCCAATCAGGGATTAACCTGTTTATATACCACCAAACTGGTGAACTTATTGAGTTCATTTATTGAGCAACCGCTGGTTGATAATATTATACTGATGGAATCAGGCAGGATAGTTGAACAGGGTCGCTGTGAGGTCGTCAGGGAAAAACTCATCAAGAAACTATTGTAATATGCAATACCAGATTTCTAAGATGGAACGAATAATAGGATTGTTTGTCTTCGTTGCTTTGCTTCTCATCGTGGCGTTTCTTGCTTTTAACATCAAACAAGGTAAATTGTTCACTCCAAAACTAACCTTGCAAACTATGGTTGACCGTGGTTATGGCATTGTCAAAGGCACAGTCGTTAAGGTTAATGGCTTATCCGCAGGGATGGTTGAAAAGATACGGCTGGACAGTGCTAATTTGGTCTGGCTCACCCTGAGCATCTCATATCCATTTTATAAAAATATCCGCATT
>JASEHY010000255.1 GCA_030018555.1 Planctomycetota bacterium | reverse complement strand
CAGAGGCATAATTAAAAGTAGCATTACAAGTACCGCTACGAGGTGGACAGAAAATGATGTGGCTAACCCCATATTACTCAATATAGATACTCCTCCTATGGCTAAACTAACAAACATACTAATAAGACTTAAAATAGTGGTAATCATTGAGGTGGTTAACACCGTAAGGAATTTTCCTAATATTAATTCTAATCGCGTGGCGGGACTTACTAATAAGGTTTCAATAGTCCGTCGTTCTTTTTCACCGGCGGTTAAATCAATGGCTGGATACATTGCACCAGTAAGAGATAGAAGAATCACCATATAAGGCAACAGCATCCCTAAAAACATTCCGCCCATTTTTTCCTTAGAGGCAATATTCTGTTCTTTAATCTCAATTGGAGTCAAAATAGATTGGTTAATGCTTTTGTCTTCTAATCTCTTACTGATAACATATTCTTCATAAGTCTTTAATATCTGATAAAGTTTCTTTCGGGCAGTGGCAGATTGTATCTTTGCACCATCAAACAGAATGGTCAATTCCGCATCTTTTTCTTCTTTCACCTTTAGTTCAAACTCTTGAGGAATATCCAGAATAACCCGAATTTCTTCTTTGCTAAGTGCTTCTTTGTGGTTAGTTTGCTCAACGATTTTCAGTTGCGGAGAATCTTTCAGGAACTGGTATAATTTAGGTGCGTTCTCTTTACCTATAACCGCCATCTCTACAACTGTCTCTTGCATTTTCTTGGCTTCCTTCTTGACTTCTTTAACAGCAAAATGACCAATACCCAACATCATCACAGGGAAGATTAAAACAGGAATAACTATCATTGCTACAAGGGTTCTACGGTCTCTGAGAGTATCCAATATTTCTTTCAGGCAGACTATTCTAATATTTTTCAGTTTCATCTTTTTCTTGGACTAATTTAACAAATATATCTTCCAAATTATCTTTTGAGGTCTGCGATTTCAATTCATCCAGAGTGCCGATAGACAGGATAACTCCCTTGTGAATAACAGCAATAATATCAAATAATTTTTCCGCCTCACTCAACAGATGTGAGGAAAATATTATGGTCTTACCCTGACGGCGACAGGTAGTTACAAAATCATAGACGATACGAGCACTAATTATATCCAATCCTGCAGCCGGCTCATCAAATATCATCACCGGCGGATTATGTATAATCGCACGGGCAATAGAAACCTTTTGTTTCATCCCGGTAGAAAGTTTGTCATTCTGGGTATCAAGGAACTCCACCATATTAAACATCCGGGAAATTTCGGTAATCCGTTGATCAATGAGTATCTCATCCATTCCGTAGAGCCGTCCGAAGTATCTAATCATTTCCCGGGCAGTCAGACGCGGATAAAGACCCGTATCGCAGGAAAGAAATCCTATCTGTTGACGGACTGTTTCTGGGTGTTTCACAACATCAAATCCGTTTATTATAGCGATGCCTTTGGTCGGCTTAAGGATTATGGCAAGCATTCGTAATGTCGTGGTTTTACCGGCGCCATTTGAACCCAATAGCCCGAAAATCTGTCCGGGCTTACAACTAAAATTCAAGTCTTGAGCCGCAACAACTATTCCTCTTTTTTTATCCTTAAAAACTTTGGTCAATCCTTGAGCTTCAATCATAGTATCTGAACCTTTTTAACCCGAATTATTCACCCCGAATGCTTTCGGGGTGAATAATGTCCATTAGCCTCGCAGGTCAGATAAAATCTGACCGAGAGGCTTACGGCGGGTTATCCCGATTACCTTAAATTTAACACTTTGCCCGTCGGGCAAAGTATTTATGAATAATCGGGGTTAAGATTTTACTGAGATTGTCTATAATATAATCAACCTGTCTATCTGTAAGAGAAGGATAAATGGGCAGAGAAACTATGGACTGGTGAACCCTTTCGGCAACCGGGAAATTACGACCATCTAAGGTAAGGTAATGATGTAACGGCTTATAGACCGGCTTTTTGGCTTCTATCCCGCATCTCCTGAGCCGACTTATAATTTTATCAGATAGCGGATGACGGAATACATAGCGATAGAAGACAGAAAAACTGTCAGGCGGTTCTTCCGGCAG
>JASEHY010000254.1 GCA_030018555.1 Planctomycetota bacterium | reverse complement strand
TTTACTGGGTTCGCTGTCATTTGCCCCTAAAATTTATGAATAATGCGGGGTAGGGATATAATACTACTTGTGTCTTATACTGACAAATAAAATCGTCAAAAATCACGGATTTTAACACCTTCAGCGTTTTTTCCTGTACTTAAAAGAAACCACACATAATACAGATTTAATCAGTGAAATCTGTGTAATCTGTGGTTACGTGGCTAATTTCCCTGATGGAGTTCAGAAGAAGGGATTAGAGTGTTTTTCGTCACCAACTGTAGTAGGAGGTCCATGTCCGGGGTAAATTATAGTGTTATCGGGTAAGGGAAAAACCTTTTCTTTGATATTGGTGATAAGTTCGGAGTGAGAACTACCGGGAAAATCTGTCCTGCCGATACTTCCGGCAAAAATAGCATCCCCGCTGAATAATAAAATCTTGCCCTGAGATTCGCCCCGCCCACAAGGGCGAGGCTCGCCCCCGCCCGCTCCGACTCGCCCGCCTCGCCGAGCGAGAGCGAGGCTGGGTCGGAGACGAGGCGAGAAGGGGGCGGCACGTACCGGCTTATATAATAAGCCAATCCCTCCTTTAGTGTGGCCCGGTAAATGAATTATCTCAAATTGAAAGGGGGGAGCAGATTTCTTGACTTCTTGCAGTGAGTCCCGACTTTGTCGGGACGAACCTGTATCCAGAGCAAGAATGTCGTTTTCATTAAGTAAGACATCGGGATGGGGTGATGAGAACTTGAATCCTAATTCTGTAGAAAGATTTAGTCGTGATTCCTTAAGCATATTCGCATCAGCCGGGTGAATACATATTTTCATCTCGGGGAACTCTTTCTTTAATTGAGCGTTACCTAAGATATGGTCTATATGACCGTGTGTATTTACCAGATATCGTGGATTAAGGTTATGTTCTCTGATGTAGTTTATCATCTCAGTAGGGTCCCCGCCGGCATCTATTATTATGGCATCAGGATTGCCTTCACCATCTTGCAGTGAGCCCTTACAGGATAAACTTCGCGAACCTGAAACCAGATAACAAGAAGTTTGAATCGGCCCGAGAATAAAGGTTTTTACTTTTACCACGCACATAATATTGTCCCCGTGTCATGCCTGAGGCAGATCCGCCTCTGGCGGAAAAACGGGGAATTGAAACACAGAGACCCTTCACTTCGTTCAGGGTGACGGCTTTGCCGTCGTCTGTGTAATCTGTGGCTCATATATTAAATCTAATCACATCCTGTCCGATGAGGTCGGTGATATCCTCTCTGAAGCGAGGAGAAATAGAGACAGAAAAGTTGTTAGATAATTTTACCAGAGCGGTTTCTTTATCAATATTCTTAAGTCTCAGGAATACCTGACAACTACCCGGATGTGCCAGAAGAATATCTTTCAGTCCATAAATAACATTATCATCTAAGCCGGTCAAGGAAATCTCAATCGCCACACAATTAGGCATTATCTCATAGGCATTGGTGATGGACGCCATATTTTTCACTCTGAGTGAAGGTTCACCCTTGCGCAGGTCATACCTTGCTTTTACACAGACAATTTCGTTATCACGGATAAGATGGCGGAAGCGGTGCATTTCTTCAGGATAGACAACGGCTTCAATTACTCCGCTCAGGTCTCTTAACTTGAATAAAACTATCTTCTTGCCTTCTTTGGAGCCCTTTATTGCTTTTGTTTCTATCTGAGAGATAATGCCACAGATTTTTATTTCGTCAAGAGTGGATGTATTCTGGACTAATTCACCGATAGAAAGAGGAGATAACTCCTTTAGTATTTTTTCATATTTGACCAGCGGGTGTCCGCTGACATAAAAACCAAGACTTTCTTTTTCATAACGGAGTAAATCTTCCTCTGACAATTCCGGCTCGTCAGGCAGAAGCGGGTAGTTAATCTCTCCCCCCCCCCCTTTGCTTGTAGATGTAAGGATAGAGAGTTGTCCCTGTTTTCTGTCAAGTTGGTGCTGGTTGCTGATAAGGACAATCTGTTCTATGCCTTTGAGTAGTTGATTACGGTGTGTTTTTCCCGCCAGAGGCGGGTCTCCCCGTCCCGACCCCGATAAAATCGGGGCGGGGTCGGGGTGCCTC
>JASEHY010000253.1 GCA_030018555.1 Planctomycetota bacterium | reverse complement strand
AATGCAGATGCTGATCCCGAAAGCATTCGGGACAGCATGACAGAAAAGGGGCGTTTCGCAAGAGTTCAGTAAGGAGTATCTATTATGACCAAATTAAGAATTCTATCGGGGATGAGACCTACGGGTAAAATGCATCTGGGACACTTAGTGGGCGCACTGGAAAACTGGGTTCAACTTCAGGACGATTATGACTGTTTCTATATGGTGGCTGACTGGCACGCCTTGATGAGTGAATACCAGAACGATACTTATTTAATTAGAAAATATGCTTATGATAATGTGATAGACTGGATTTCAGCCGGTATAGACCCGAAACGAAGCACAGTTTTTATGCAGTCAGACGTGCCAGAACACGTGGAACTTCATATGATTCTCTCCACTATTACACCAATCGGATGGCTGGAACGTTGCCCGACTTATAAAGAACAGATGGTAGAACTAAAAGATAAAGACCTGTCAACATATGCGTTTCTGGGCTATCCGGTCCTACAGGCATCTGATATCTTATTGTATAAAGCCAATCTTGTACCGGTCGGTGAAGACCAGATACCACATCTGGAATTAACCAGAGAAATAGCCCGACGGCTTAATTACCTGTTTTCTGTGAAGAATAATAATCCTCCGCTGGTGCCGGAACCTGAGGCAAAACTGACTCGTTTTCCAAGATTACTCGGACTTGATAGAAGAAAGATGAGTAAAAGTTATGAGAATGCTATCCATCTTTCTGATAGCCCTCAAGAAATAGCCGCAAAGGTTCAGATGATGTTCACAGACCCGAGCAGGCTAAAAAAGACCGACCCCGGCCATCCGGCTGAATGTAATGTTTATGCCTATTATAAAGTTTTCGCTGACCGTCTTACTGATACGTTGTCTCAGGATTGTCATCAGGCAAAGATTGGTTGTACTGATTGTAAGAAGAATTTGGCTGATTTATTGATTAATATAGTCAAACCTATTCGCGACAAACGAGCAGAGATAGAAAAAGATAGCCACTATATCAAGAAGGTTCTCTCTCTCGGTGCCGAGAAAGCAAGAGAGGTTGCAGGAAAAACCATCAGCGAAATCCATAAGGCAGTGTTCGGATAGATGGAAATAATAAATTACAAAATACAATTAGAAAACTTCTACGGACCGCTGGACTTGTTGCTTTATCTTGTCAGGGAAAACGAATTAGACCCCCTCAAGATACCGGTTACCCGCATTACCGAGCAGTATCTCAATTATCTGGAGATGATGAGAAAATTGGACATCAACCTTGCGGGTGAATTTCTGGTGATGGCAACAACCCTGATGGAGATTAAAGCACGGCTACTGGTCCCTCCTCTTGAAACAGATGAAGAAGAGCAGGAAGAACAAGACCCCAGATTTGAGTTAATAAGACGGCTGTTAGAATACAAGAAATATAAAGACCTCGCAGGTAAACTCAGGGTATTGGTGCAACTTCAGGCACTGACATTTCCCAGAAGACCTTATGATGAAACAGAACAGACCGGAGAGAAAGCACCAGAGTCAGGGCAGGAAGCACCCGCAGAAACTCAGCCCCCTACCCCTGAGATTGAACTGGATATCTGGCAGTTAATGAAATCATTTGCCAGAATAAGTAAGGAGATTGTTTTAGACACCCCGACCTCTATTCTGTATGATGACATTCCGATAGAAAAGATTATTGAATGGATTATGAATGAACTGCGGCAAAAAGGAGAGATACTATTTAGCAATTTAGCAGGTAATCGTGGGGGGGGGACTGAACGCATCAATATCGTGAGGAACTTTTTAGCCACTCTGGAACTTGCCCGCCGTTCAGAAATAGAAATCCGGCAGGAAAACGACTTCGCTGATATCAGGATAAAATTATCCCGCTATCAAGAAAATCCCGATGGGACAAGTTAACACACCCCGTCCCTTTGGGACACCCCTCTCCCGCCAGAGGCGGGTCTGAAGAGTCGCTTCTCCCTCACGGGATGGTGGCTACCAAGGGTCGCCTCAGGCGACAAGAGGGGATTTTCCCGGAAGTCCCCTCTAATGAGGCTGTGCCATAATGTAGCGGTGCGATTTACCCGTTCCGGGTTCTTGCCCTGAAGAACCCGTCAGGGT
>JASEHY010000252.1 GCA_030018555.1 Planctomycetota bacterium | reverse complement strand
ACGGGCGTCCCGCCCCGAAGGGCGAGGCTCGCCAAAGGCGGCAGGGTTCGTAGAGCAAAAGGGGGATTAAGGGGGATTTTAGACATTACCAAACATTAATTTATGTGCACGGCTATTTCACACTTACTCCTCTTTGCAATCGTGAAAGAATAGAATCTACTGCCTTATTATCGCCCTTTAATTGCGCCTCTTTGAGTTGTTTTTTAAGATGTGGCGACTCCACCATTCGTCTGCGTCTCCGTTCAATATAACCCAGACACTCTCTTAAATACCTATCGTAATCATTGATATTTTTATTAACTGCTCCACTGAAAATACGCGTAGCGATACCTGATAACTCAAGGTCACTCCCGAGATAATTCAAGAGATTTTCTATAGTTACCTTCCCTTCTTCCTTGTAATTCTCAAATATCTTCTCCGCTAATTTTCTGCTCTCCTCCGTGGGATAATCCTTAATGTCAACAGAGTCTCTTATTATCGGTATAAATTCATTTCTGGTTAACATTATTTCAATAATTTGCTCACCGCCTCTTATATCCTGTTGCTGTGATGGTAAAATGGCAACAGAACTATCAGGTGATGATACATCTGTTGATGTTCGGTAGTTCTTGGTTTTTACCTTAAGTCGGTTGCGTAAGATATCCTCACTGATTCTCATCGTCTCGCTTAACTGTTTTATATATAAATTTCGTTTAACTATATTTGGAACTGCGGCGATTGTTTCCAGTATCTCATCTATGGCTTTAGTCTTTTCCTCGATATTATTCAGATTATACTTGCGTCTTGCCAATTCAAGCCGATATGTGAATAATTCCACTACCTCATCAAGACATTTCTGGAAAATCTCCTTACCATTCTTTTGCACCAGACAATCATAAGGGTCTAAACCTTCGGGCAAAGTCGCTACGAATAAATCCATTTCCTCTGCGAGGAATAAATCCAGCGAACGTGCGGACGCCATCTCGCCCGCCACATCTGCATCATAAACAACTATCACCTTATTAACAAATCTCCTTAATAACTTTATATGCTCTATGGTCAGTGCAGTTCCTAAAGTAGCGACCACCCATTCAAAACCATTCTGATGCGCCATAATCACATCTGTATAACCCTCCACCAAACAGAGCATACCAATTTTCCCGCAGGATTCTCTGGCAAAATTTATCCCATACAACGACTTGCCTTTACTAAAAAGAATATTTTCAGGAGAATTCAGGTAGACTGGCTGGTCGTTTTCGTCAAGTGCCCTACCGCCAAACCCCACCACTCCTCCCCGCGAGTTAAAGATGGGAAAGATTAAACGATTACGGAAACGGTCATAATAGCCGTCCTTTTCCTTCCGTTCTATAATCAACCCTAATTCCTCAAGATATCTTAAAGATATATTCTTGTCCTTTGCATAGTTAAGCAGGTTATCCCATCCCGGTGGCGCCCACCCTAAAAGGAAACGAGATATTAACCCTGTCGTAAAACCACGCTTTTTCAAATACGCCATGCATAAAGAATTCTCATCAGAATTCAACAGAAACCTATGGTAATAATCTGTTACCAGCCGATTAACCTTTAATAATTCTGTTCGTTTCTCTCTGCCCGCATCATCTTTTGTCCTCTCATTTATCAGTTTTATTCCACTCCGTTGTGCCAGAGTTCTTACCGCCTGAGGAAACTCTACCTTCTCATAAGCCATTACAAAAGAGAAAACATTACCACCCTTATGACAACCGAAGCAGTGAAAGATTTGTTTATTAGGATTGACAGTGAATGATGGGGTCTTTTCTTCGTGGAAAGGACACAGTGCCCTGTAATTCTGCCCTGTCTTTTTGAGAGGAATGTAATCAGAGATTAGTTCTACTATATCCGTTGCCTGCTGGATTTCAACTATCTGTGAATGAGGAATAAAATGTTCCATTACTCCTTAGATACAAACTCCATCCCGTTCTAACGGGGCTTTTTCTCCAACATATAAAAAGATAACTAAATTTACACATTCTTTTCTAAATTGCAAGAAAAATCTAATATTTTGTTATAAATTGAGATTGTTGACAAAGTGCCCAAAAGTGTTCCCGAAAGCGTTCGGGACGAGGAGCGTAGCGGTTGCGAGCCCAT
>JASEHY010000251.1 GCA_030018555.1 Planctomycetota bacterium | reverse complement strand
TGTCCCAGTAGTTTCCCAGTGGGTCTGCCTCAGGCATGATAATATGACGGATTCCGTCTTAATGCTTCTGCCAGGGCTTTGCCTTTGGTTAATGTTTCTTCATATTCGCTTTCAGGGTCTGAATCCGCTATTATCCCACCACCAACCTGATAATATGCCTTATTATTATTTAGCATTATAATTCTAATCGCAATGGACAAATCAATATTTCCGTCAAATCCCAAATAACCGATAGCGCCGGTATAGACATTTCTTCTGCTCTTTTCAAGTTCGTCAATAATCTCCATTGCCCTTATTTTCGGAGCGCCAGTAATTGAACCGCCCGGAAAGGTTGCTTTTATCAAGTCAACAATATCATATCTGTCATCTATTCTGCCTTCTACCGTTGCTACTAAATGATGCAGGGTTGGATATGTTTCAAGGACTTTCGGCTCGGCTACTCTTACCGAACCGTATTTGCAGACTCTACCGATGTCATTCCGTTCCATATCAACTATCATACTCAATTCCGCATTGTCTTTGATGCTCTCAAACAACTCTTTTTTCATAGCGCTATCTTCTGAAGGGGTCTTTCCACGCGGACGAGTTCCTTTTATAGGTCTCGTCTCAATCCGTCCATCTGTTGCTTTAAGGAACCTTTCAGGAGATGAACTGATGATAAACTGGTTGTTATTCGGCTTTAACAGTGCTGAGAACGGTGCAGGATTGATTTGCTGTAATCTTAAGAATAATTCTAATGGTGATTTAGAGAGAACCGTTTCAAACCGCTGGGAAAGATTGACCTGATAGACATCACCGGCAAAGATATAGTCTTTAATCTTCTTTACCGCTCTGCAATATTGTGCTTTGGTAAAATTAGACCTTATCATTCCTTCACGGGGATGACGACTACTCGGCGATTTGGGATTGGAAATCTGGAATCTGAAATCTGGAATTTTATCTGCCGTTACTTTCCACATCTTGCGTCTATAATGGTCTATCGCAATAAATCTATCATAGAATGCAAAATACAGGTCAGGGAAATTCAGGTCATCCTTTGTCTGAAGAGGAAGTTTTTCTATAAAATGACAGAGGTCATAGCCGAAGTAACCCACGGCTCCACCAATAAAAGGCATCCCGATAATATCGGGGCGGGGATTGTATCTGACCTTGACCTTATAAGCAGACAGGATTTTTCTTAATTCTTCCAGCGGGTCGCCTTTTTTACAGGTAATAGTCCCGTTTTTCTCAATAGAGATAGAACTGCCTTTAGATTTTATTACAAGAAATGGGTCTGAGCCAAGAAAAGAGAATCCACCCGATGAGGGATTTGCCATCCCGCTAATCAAATAAAAAGGATAAGGCAGATGATAGAAACAATTATAAATATCTTCACTCCAGAGCGAGTAGGGCACCTCGCTAAAATGAGGATTGAGTTTCGTAATCATTTAAGGTTTGCAAATAAATATCAGATATGCCCAGTTAATCAAAAGAGAACCGATTAGTAAAATAATTGATGTCCTTTTAATCCAGCCAAGGCGGGACGGGATGGTAATTGTTATGCCCGAGGAGCCATAAATGATGATGCTGATAAGCGAGATTAATCCATAAATTAATACAACCGCAAATCCTGAAAACACGAGAGGATTCATTGAAAATGCCTTTTTTATCCTGAGATGAGACAGGTGAAATAATGAACGAGTCCCGCCACAGGTAAGACAGGGAATACCGGTAATATTCTTAAAGGTACAGGAAGACCTTCTTAGAAATCCCGCACCAAATAGGAATGAGGGAACGATTACAGAATAAGGTGCTGATTTTATTTCATACGCTCTGGTATGAGCGGTGCTAACAACGTTAACCCCGATTTTATCGGGGTCAGGGATAATGAGCATTCCTCCTATAAGAATAAGAGCAATAATCCCATAGATAATGCCGTATAATGGGATAAAAGTTATGCTCTCCCGAGACTTTGTAGTATGAGATGTAGTTGTTTCCATCTTGCAGTGAGCGTAGCGAACCTGTCCAATAATTTCACCTCGGCATTGATTCTTTCGCAGCGGCCACACCTGCAACAATGGCAGGTATCATTACTGCTGCTATCATACAGCAACAGAAGAAAAGGGGAAGT
>JASEHY010000250.1 GCA_030018555.1 Planctomycetota bacterium | reverse complement strand
GGGGGTCTGCCCTTGAAGCTTGACAAACCAACGCTGGATCCTTAGGGAGACCTCTGCATTCAATAGAGAGACAGCAGAGATAGCAGGGGGGGCTGAGTCCATCGGCTGTGACGCATCAATATAAAAGGATATTGAAACGACTTAGTGAAGATAGGAGATTCTCGAAGGGATAGGAGAAAGAATCAACGTCAATAATGTCAATGATCAAGGGCAGACCTCAATCATGCCCTTGTGCTGAACTCGTTTCAGTATTTTTTCAGGATTTCTTGCAGTTGTAACATATTAAACCGTAACTCCGCCCGATTTACGTAATATGTATATCCAACTTCTCTAAAAGTTTCTGGGTTTTACTGGTTATCTCGGCTGTATGCCATGAGTCATTGATCTTCACTTTCTTGATTTCGGCCAAATGCATGAGCAGATCCTGTGGAGAGAATTTTGATAGGAGTTGTTTTTCGGATAACAATTTGTAAATACGATAATACCACTGTAATGCGATAAAGGTAATAAACATCCAGCCCTCCAGCGCCGTTTGATTTCTCATATAAGAACTGTCAGCTCTAAGAATATTCTTCATCGCATCAATCATTATTTCAATGTTGTTACGGCTTTTGTAGTTCGTATAGATCTGTTCAGGGGATGCATGAGTAAGATTGGTTAAAATCGCCAGCGTTCCAAACCGGATATGCCTGGGATAGAAGTCTTCGATCGTATGGGTTTCCGGATGTGTTTCGATTCGGGTCAAATAATCATGCTCTTCCCTGGTTCTCAGGCGCTCATCCAAATAGCAGTGTATCATCCTTTTATTTGCCGGATATGAATAATACCAGATATACCGGTTATTGAATTTAAAGTACCCCTGAAACCCCTGCTTCTGTGATTTCTCAAATGGCGCATAGTCAATCAAAGTACTGCTTCGTCTTAATGGAATAATAAACTGTAAGCGCTCTCCTTCCAATTGAGCGACATTATTGTCCGAATAAAATCCTTTATCAGCGATTACCACTGCGTCTTCAATGCCACTTTCCTGTAAGGTGAGTTTAAATGCCTTGACCTCCCTCACATTCCCGGGAACAATTCTGTAATACACGGGAAGTTGCAGTGTGGATGAATAAATAAAAAGCAGATTCACTTGAGGGGCAAATTTATGCTGATTATTATATCCCGGTTTGGCAATTTCCATATTCTGCGAATAAGAAAGCAAATGGGTTGCATCGATCAGCATATAGTCATTCCGCCTGCCGACAATATGTGTCTTAAAAAATGCCGCAATCTTCTCGCGCCAATTCCCAAGGATGCGCAATAATGAACTGTTTTTCTTATCAGTAACCGACACATCAGGATAGAGTACAGAAAGGTAACTGTGCCGGAAGTGGAAGTCTATATTTTTCACGGGGGACTGGTACAATAATCGCATGCATGCAACAATAAAAATCTCTCTCCAGAGGGAAGAAAATGCATCCTGCAAAGCAGCAGTCACATCAGACATGAGTTGCCAGAGGAAATAACTCGCACCATATTCTTTGACAACTACCGATTGTATCGGTCTTTGTGACAATGCATATTTAGGTGATTGAATAAATCCTTCTGGGATGATCTTTCCCAATAATCTTCCGGTAATCTTTTGAGCTCGTTTTTTCTCAGGATTCCATCTGCTGGTGACTTCATAAAGATAATAAGTGCCCCGAATAAGCCTAAGCTCAGTGCCTTTTCTTTTATGTTTTATAGCCCATTTAGGATGTCGCATACTATATTACGTATATACGTAATATCAGAATATAAAAAATAAGCAGGAAAGTCAATCCCTGCTTATTTTCAACATATCCTATTACGTATTTGAGGCGGAGTTACGGATTAAAAGTATGAGCCCCTGAAACGAGTTCAGACAGGAGTTTAAGGATAAACCTCTAAAAGATCTCGTAGATCAAGCAACGGCAATGTTTTAGCGAGTTATTGAATGTAAGACCCCACTGGCGTCAACTGAGAACCCAAAAGCTGATAGGACTTCGGCTTGGGTCTTCGTCGGTATCTCAATCCGGCGGTCGGCCTTTCTTCCGCCGTCCTTTACTAGCAACACGGAATGCAGGTGCTGCATGTCTTCCATAACGTCTTCCGCTGAGCGATGAATACCAGCAGCATTGAG
>JASEHY010000024.1 GCA_030018555.1 Planctomycetota bacterium | reverse complement strand
AAGTTCAGCATGACAGTCAGCGACGAGGGACAAATAGGTTTGTCAACAGCCTCAATTTGAATTCCCGACAGCCCAGCACATAAGTTATGTGCTGGGCTGTCCGAAAGAAGATAGTGCACGACTCCGACGAAAGTCGGGAGAGTGCCTATCTGGTTCCTGAACTTGTTAGGAACAGGTTTATTTCTCTTTACTGAACTCTTGCGTCCCGATGTCCATCGGGACAGGGTGACACTTTTGGAGCGTTCTGTTTCCCATTTTACAAGAGTTCAGTCTTTAGGCAAACGGATGATTTTTTCTCTCTGTAATAGTTTTACTGTTTTAATGGAGCGCTGTATCATTTCCCTGGCATTCTTTCGTAACTGTTCTTCTGTCAGGACCCGGCGAGCAACGTCCTGCTCGATTGCTTTTAAGCCGACCGCTACGGCTTCTTCGGGATAGACCTGCCAGTCTTTCATCGTTGGAATAAGATGCTTTTTAGAGAGTCCTTTTTTCTGGGCATATTTGGCTAATGCTTCGGCTGCAGCGATGCACATCTCATCAGTAATAGTCCTTGCTCTGACATCTAAAGCCCCACGGAAAATAGCAGGGAATCCCAGAGAATTATTTACCTGATTCGGGAAGTCAGAGCGTCCTGTTGCCACGATATCAGCCCCGGCTTCTGCTGCCTCCCAGGGCCAGATTTCAGGCACAGGATTGGCACATACAAAAACTATCGGTTTCGGTGCCATTATTTTTATCCATTCTTTTTTGATTATATCAGGTCCCGGTTGAGAGAGCGCCAGTAATACTTCTGCACCTTTCATCGCCTCGGGGATATCTCCTTTTATGACTTTAGGGTTTGTCTTCAGGCACATTTCCCATTTTTCAGGATGGCTTTGTGTCAGGTCTTTACGGTCGCGGTGGAGTGTCCCTTTGGTATCAACCATAATAATATTCTTAGGGTTGACGCCGGCAAGAATAATCATCCGGGCAATGCAGATATTTGCCGCACCTGCGCCCACCATTGTTATTTTTGACTCAGATAATTTCTTGTTCTGCAATTTTAGGGCGTTGATAAGTCCGGCTAATGTTACCGCAGCAGTTCCCTGTTGGTCATCGTGCCAGACCGGGATATCCATCTCGCGTCTGAGGGTATCAAGGATTCTGAAACACTTCGGCTGGGCAATGTCTTCCAGATTGATACCGCCAAAACAGGGCTCCAGATATTTGACGGTCTTGATAAATTCATCAGGGTCTTTGGTGTCAAGACAGATTGGGAATGCGTCAACTCCGCCGAGATACTTAAAAAGAAGCGCTTTACCTTCCATCACCGGCAGGGCGGCGCGAGGCCCGATATCACCCAATCCTAAAACCCTTGTTCCATCAGAAATCACTGCCACTGTATTCCATTTATTAGTATGTTCAAATACTTTCTCCGGCTGTTTGTAGATGTCCTTACAGGGCTGGGCAACGCCAGGTGTGTACCAGATAGCAAAATCATCATAGTTACGGATGCAGCATTTTGGTATCACCTCTATTTTCCCTTTATAAAAGGGATGTAACTTCATTGCATCCTCACCCGGCTTTTTAGCATGTAGAAGCAGTTCTTTGATTCTCTTTTCACTTGTGGTGGCTTTATGGTTTGCCATAAAAATACTCCTTTCTGTTTTCTGCGAATTATATTACAGATTTACCGCAAAGGCGCAAAGAACGTAGAGCATCCCGATGTCCATCGGGACACTATACGCTCTACGCTCTATGCTCTATTATAATCTTCTCCTTCTCTTTTCTGGCAATAATCTTATCTGGCAGATGGATTTCTGCATTAGTTTTATTAGAGTTAATCAATTTAGATAAGGCGTGAAAGTGGTTAAAGGTCATTTCTTTAGTAGCGCCCTTAATATTATTTTCCAGGGTTCTATTTATAATCTCTATTTGTATGGCGGGATGTTCTGTTTTAAGTGTCTTCAGGTCTAACGATAATGATTTAGATGGCATTTTCAGACGCACTATTTTATCCAGATAATCGTAATGAACTGATGCTGTCTCGGATAACTGAACGAGGTGTTGTAAAATCGCCGGGTTATATTTTCTCAATAAAGGTAGTAATTGGTGTCTGATACGATTTCTGAGCATCTTATTACTTCTGTTTGAGGCGTCAAGCCGATAAGAGATTTTCTCCTTCTTAAGATAGGATAAGATTTCTTGTCTGGGGATGAAAAGAAGTGGACGAACCAGATGAAAAGGCGAGCCGCCCCCCTCCCCCCTAAAAAGTTCCCTTTTCGGCACGATTCCCCGCAGGCCTTTTAATCCCGTTCCTCTGATAATCCTGAAAAGCACCGTCTCCGCGTTATCATCTAAATTATGTGCGACCGCAATAGAAATATTCTTCCTTCTCTTTAACTTCCTTGCAGTGAGCGTAGCGAACCTGTTAGCCACCCTTTCAAAATAATGATAACGTTCAGAACGAGCGGTCTCCTCTATGGACTGGTTCTGTCTCTTACTTAATTTCAGAATGTTCTTAGCGGTTACATAGACAGAAAGCCCGAGTTGTCCGGCTAATTCCCTGACGAATTGTTCATCCTTATCTGATTTCTTTCCGCGCAGTTGATGATTGAGATGTGCCAGAACAATATGCCAGTCCATCTTATAGCGTCTGTTTATCTCTTTTAAGGTAGAAAGAAGCGCTACCGAATCAGGGCCGCCTGAAACACCGATAATAATTATCTGATGTGGTTGAAACAACTCAAGGTTTTTAATAGTATTATAAACACGACCAATAAAATCCATAAGATATTTACAAGAAAATGACGATATAATATAATAAGATATTAGTAAAGGTTTTTATGCGTTATTTATTGCCCGAACTGTTTCTGGCGGTTCTATTCCTGCAGGGTTGCACAGTTGTACCTTCTGATGTCCATCCGCCGACCATAAGACCTTCTGCTCTGGACGAGGAACAACTCAAGCCGATTGATTATCAAGTAATGGCAGGTGATACATTAGAAGTATTTGTCTGGCAAAATCCTGATTTGAGCAGGGACATTATTGTCAGGCCTGATGGCAAGATTTCTGTTTTCCTAATCGGCGATACTGTGGCTCAAGGGAAAACCCTTACAGAGATAGACGATGAAATTACCGGCAAACTATCTGAATACATTATTTCCCCTCAGGTTTCGGTGACGGTCAAAAAGTTTGCAGGCGAGAAGGTGATACTCTTAGGAGAAGTTGTCAAGCCCGGCGTTTATACATTTGTTGGTAAGACCTCTTTTCTGGATATGGTCGCCGAGGCGGGTGGACTTACCAGAGATGCCCACAAAGGTAATGCCCTTATTATCAGAGGGGAGATAAACAAAGAGACTGGAAAGTCTGATGTGATTCTTTTAGATGTCAATGAGATTCTATCCGGGAATCTGCGTCATAATATTGTCATCTACCCCCGCGATATTATATATGTTGCCAGCAAACCCATTGCTGATGTGGCTCGTTATTTGCGCGACTATGTCTCACCAATATTGGGCAACCTGATGAGTCTTGAGATAATCAGAGACCGTTTGAGCCGTTAAATGCTATGTTCACCCCGTTAGAAGTGAAGGAGAAACATACAACCCCCTTAATCCCCCTTAACTCTACGAACCCTGCCGCCTTTGGCGTCGCCTGTGGCGAACCTCGCCCTGGTGGGCGGGAGCCTCGCCCTTCGGGGCGGGACGCCCGTACAGCTTGCCCGTATGGGGGCGGAACGGGCAAAGGGGGAAACCCGCCTGGCCGCAGTCGGGCAGGTAGGGGGATTAGAGTTGCCGCCGAAGGCGGGCTAAATTATGTGAGCGGTAAGGTAAGAGCGATGAAAAACAGAAAGAATATTTTGAACATACTTATTCAAGAAGGAAAACGAAAGGGGAAACTGACTTACGACGAAATTAACAAGGTAATTCCGTCGGATATGGTTTCTGCTGAGGAGTTAGATAAACTGTTAGTTCGTCTTTCAGATGCCGGCATTGAGTTGGTAGATGAAGAGATAGCAACAGAGGAAGAGATTTCGCGGGAGGATACAGCGGCTGAAAAAGGGGAAGAGGTGGAAGAGGTGGTGTTAAAACCGGAGGTAGATGCGGCAAAAACCGATGACCCTGTTAGAATGTATCTGAAGCAGATGAGTGAGATACCTCTGCTTTCAAGAGAAGAAGAGTTACAGTTGTCAAAGAAGATAGAGCAGGCGCGTCATCGTTTCAGAGAAAAAGTGGAAGAGTCCCCGATGGCTGTTCTGGAGGCAGTAAATCTTTTAGAGGATGTCCGCAATGGAAATATTGCTATTGATAGAACCTTAAGAGGCGATAGTGAAATAGACATCAGTAAACATAAGACCCTTCGTCGGTTACCCGCTATTATTGCCCAACTGAAGCGATTATTGAATAAAAGCAAAGAAGAATATCAGTTTATACTGCACAGCAATAAGATTCCAGCAAAGGTGAGGGAAAAGACAGGGCGAAAACTTATATCCCGCCAGAGAAGATGGGTGGGAGTGCTGGAATTACTGAATATTCAGGTGCGTAGAATTAGACCTATTGCCAATCGTCTTAAGGATATTCACAGGCAGTGGAATCTGTCGGCGAAGGAGAGGACATCATTAAAAGACATACCGACGAACAGACTCAGAATCAAAGAGTTAGAAAATAAGTTCTCTGATTTCCAGTTACTGCTTATGGAAGACCTGTCTTCTCTTAGGAACAGGACTATAGAATTAGAGCGTCGTTACAATGAATATGAAAAATATAAGAGAAAATTGTCTGCCAGTAATTTAAGGTTGGTCGTAAGCATTGCTAAACAATATCGTAATCGGGGGATAAGTTTTCTTGACCTTGTGCAGGAGGGTAACACGGGTCTAATGAGAGCGGTTGAGAAATACGATTATACCAGAGGTTATAGATTTTCTACTTATGCGACATGGTGGATTCGTCAGGCAATAACCAGAGCAATCGCAGACCAGTCACGCACCATTAGAATACCTGTTCATATGGTAGAAACAATGAGGCGACTCAAATTAGCGGCTAAACAGATTACGCAGGAAAAAGGACGCAAGCCATCAATAGAAGAAGTCGCCAGACTTTCAGAGATTCCACTTGAGGAAGCCAAAAGGATTTATCGGATAATTAAACAGCCCGTTTCTATTGACCGTCCTGTAAAAACCGGCGAAGATACAGAATTCAGCGATTTCATAGAAGATACTTCGGTGTTGTCTCCACTCAAACTTGCTACACACGAAATGCTTAAGGAAAAACTTGATTCCATCCTTAAAACACTGCCTTTCCGTGAACGAGAGATTGTAAAACTAAGATTTGGTATCGGAATGGGTTATTCCTGCACCCTTGAGGAGGTTGGGAAGATATTTAAGGTTACCCGCGAAAGAGTTAGACAAATAGAAGAAAAAACCCTCAGGAAATTACAACATCCAACCAGAATCAGAAAACTGGAAAGTTTTATGGATGGAGTGAAAAGAGTCTAAAATGAATAATAATCCGATAATTGAGAAACTTAAAGAATTACAGGAAACTGATATAAAAATAAATGCCCTAAATAAACTGTGCGATGATAAATCAGCCACCCTTAACCAGATAAAGGAGAACATCCAGAAATTACAGAAAAAGATGGAAGAGATTAAACAGAGAGCAAAGCAGTTAAAGATAGAGATAGACAAGAAAGATTTGGAACTTAAATCCAATGAGGAAAAGACAAAGAAGTTAAATATTCACTTGAACACGGTTAAAACAAACAAGGAATACTCAGTCCTTAGCAATGAAATAAAATCAATTAAAGCAGATAGCGACATTATTGAGGATGTTATTCTGAATTATTTCGGTCAGAGTGAAACAATACAGAAAGAAATTAAAGACTTGGAAACTGCAATAACTGGAGAGAATAACAAGTTTAATCTTCTTTCAGTTGAAGTAGATAAAGAGATATGCCATATTAAGAAAGAAATAGAAAATTTCTGCCAGATTCGTCAAGAGAATATGGGACGGATAGACTCAGAGACGTTAAGTAAATATGAAAAGATTATCAGCAATAAAGTAGACAAAACCGCATTAGCAAAAGTAAATATTACAGATTATTCTTTTACCTGTCAGGGATGTCATATGGATGTAACCCCTCAGCAGGTTAATGAGATTATGAAAGGGAAAGAACTGGTTTGCTGTAAGACGTGTCTGCGAATACTTTATGTAGATAAATAATGTCAGGGGAATCCAGTTGTTTCCTGTAAGTGGTTATAATGAAATGGTAAAATTCTCTGATATTTCTAAATTATGGAAAAAGCCGGATGAGTCTGACAAAAGAGATGATAGTGATAAAAAAGAGTCAAAAGAGCAAGAACCATCCGACGCCCCTACCCCGATGTTACATCGGGGAGGTAGTCCCGTCAGGGACGGCGAGAAAGTATCCATTCCTCAACAAGAAGAAACAAAACCTCACTTAAAAATACCGGAAGTATCTCACGCCAGACTAATCAAAACAGATGTTAGTGATGAGAAGCCCATTGAAGAAAAATCAGAAAGCATCAAATATTCCTCTCTCAGGGAAAAAACAAGAAAGGACTTTGTTACTTCAGAGAAAAGTGAGCCAACGGATGAACCAACAGGTTTAAGTATTTCATCTATAAAAACTCAAGCAGATAAAATTGAAGAAGACGCCCATGTTCTCTATCATAAACTATTTGAAGCCAAACAGAATATTCTTTATCTTGCAGATAACAGTGTTCCTTCCAATGTCAATACAGACGAACTCATTCAACTTATTAGAGAAACCATTATATTTTTGCGACAGAATTATTCTATTCTTATATCCGTTGCCAATCAGAAAGCATCTCTTGAGCATTTTATCTCTCATCAGATTAATACCATACTTTATTCCATTTCTATCGGAATTGGGCTTGGTTATAATCAGTCCCGTCTGGAGGAGGTAGGTCTGGTTGCCTTTCTGCACGATATTGGTATGAAGGAATTATTAAGCGAAAAATCCTCTCTTACTACATTAAAAACGATTTCTGAATCAATTAGCCGTAGTATTAACTTCCTGAAACAGATACCGAATATTCCTTATTCAATTATAGAAATCTGTGAGCAATATCTCAATTATGTCTTTCATTCGTCCACTCCTGGTATAAGAGTTCACGAGTATGTTCATATTATGAGAATAACTGACACTTTTGGAGCATTGATGTATCCATCGTCTGATGCGACACCTAAATCGCCGCAGGAAGTATTACGCGAATTGATTAGTGTGGCAGATAGTGATACCGCCAAAAAAGTCCTTAAAGTTTTGATTAAACAAATAGGCATCTATCCCATAGGCACCTTTATACTTCTCAACACTAATGAGATTGCCGAGGTAATTAAGAATAACGAGAAATTCCCTTTGAGGCCAACAGTTAATATAATGTCTGTTAGTGATAATAAACTGGTGGCATCAAAGACTATCAGTCTGGTAGAACAGCAGAGTATTTATATAATGAATACATTAACAAAAAAAGATGCTTTACTTAAGTCTTTCCAGACAACGGCACAGTAGGAGTTTGTGTGGTAGAAAAAGTGTTGGTAGTATCGCGTGACAAATTGCTATCAGGGGAAATTATCCCAAATGGGTTTCAGCAGGACAATCTTAATACGCTCATAGCAAATATTCATCACTTTGCTTATTTTATAAATCGGACTGATGCAGAAAATGACCCTTCTCTAAAGCAGATAATACCTTATCTTGTCATCAGTTATACTAATAATCTATCAAAAGTATGTAAGATATTTCTTGTTCAACGTTTGTCAGGACAGGCAGAAAAACGGTTGCATCATAAATACTCTATAGGTATCGGCGGGCATATTAACCCTGTAGAAAGTGTATCAGCGATTGTTGACATCATAAAAAATGGATTAGAACGGGAATTACACGAAGAATTAAAAGTTAACACTAAATATCAATATAGAATCGTAGGATATATCAACGATGATACAGTTCCGGTAGGGCAGGTACACTTAGGGTTGGTTTATGAGGTTATCGTTGATGATATAAATGGCATTGAGGTTGCCGAGAAAGAATTGATGGTTGGAAGATTCGCCACTGTGCAAGAAATTGAGACTTGTCTGTCATCTATGGAAACATGGTCACAAATAGTTTATAGTGATTTTATAAACCCCGTTAGAAGTAAGTCGCCATAGGCGACTGCCGTTCCACCAGAGGCGGAACGGACTTCTAACGTGGTAAAGGCATCAACAAAGGACACATCATCGGTCACCTCATTACCCGCAGTTATGGCGCCAGAGGCGCCATTACTGCGGGTTATCCCGCCTCAATCCCGCCAGGGGCGGGATTGTGAATAATGCGGGATTAAAGTAACTCCTTCCATTTCCTGAGGTTTTTCTATGCCTATAATCTCAAGAATGGTGGGGGCGATATCACATAGTTTGCCTGACGGTTTGAGTTGTCTGTTTTTATAGGCATCGCTTATCAGCATAAATGGAACAAGATTAGTAGTATGGTAGGTATGAGGTTGGTTTGAATGAGTATAGTCAATCATCTCTTCGGCATTTCCGTGGTCTGATGTAACAATAATCACGCCCTTTTGGGCCAATACTGCATCAACAATTTCACCGACACTCTTGTCAACAGTTTCAACTGCCTTTATGCCCGCCTCCAATATGCCGGTATGACCTACCATATCACAATTAGCATAGTTCATAATTATTACGGGATGTCTTTTCTCCGAGATGTCTTTCAGAACTTCTCTGGTAACCTCCGGTGCATTCATCTCCGGCTGCATATCATAGGTCGGAACCTTAGGAGAAAGAATAAGTATTCTATCCTCAAGAGGGAATGGTTTTTCTTCGCCGCCATTAAAGAAATAAGTAAGATGGGCATATTTTTCAGTCTCCGCAATTCGCAACTGCTTGATATTATTCTGTGATAATACCTTCCCAAGGATGTTTGTTAAACCAATTGGTTTAAAGGCAACAGGTAGAGTGAAATTTTCGTCATATTGAGTCATAGTAGTATAAAACACCTTTGGAAAGGTCTTACGGTTGAATTCCCTGAAAGATGGTTCGGTTAAGGCACGGGTTATCTCTCGGGCTCTATCCGCTCTAAAATTAAAGAATATCACGGAATCGTTATCACGAATTAAACCAGATGGTTTTCCGTCCTGAGTGATAACAATTGGTTTTATGAACTCATCGGTTTCACCTCTTTGATATGCCTCTTTTATTGCATCACTGGCTGATTCTCCTGCCGGCACGGCTTCGCCAAGGGTGAGACAATGATATGCCTTTTCTAATCTTTCCCATCTTTTATCCCTGTCCATCAGATAGTAACGACCACAGATAGTTGCGATTCTCCCTGCGGAAAGAGAATTCATCCTGGCTGATAATCTCTCAAGATAATGAACGCCACTGGTAGGAGACGTATCACGTCCATCCATAACCGCATGGAAAAACAGATTGTGCGTGTTAAACCCGTTTCTCTTTGCCATTTCCAGAAGAGCAAAGTAATGGTTATCAAAACTGTGGACACCGCCATCCGAAACTAAACCAATGAGATGAAGATTTGTTTTATGCTCGTGGGCATATTCCATTGCCACGAGTAATTCAGGATTAGTAAAAAAAGAACCATTCTTGATAGCGTTATCAATTCTGGTAATATCCTGCCAGACGACACGACCTGCTCCGATATTGAGATGCCCGACTTCGGAATTGCCCATCAATCCTTCTGGTAAGCCAACTGCATTACCAGAACATTCAAGTTCAGTATATGGGAATTCTTTCTCTAATCTGCTTAAATTGGGAGTTTTTGCTAATTTTATAGCATTACCTTCCCTTCGTTTGTTTATTCCCCAACCATCCATTATTAACAATACGAATAACGGCACTTTCATAAACTATATTATAGTCAATCCTCTAATCAGGTCAACAGAAATTCCCCAACTTTCTCCTCCCCCTTGATGGGGGAGGTTGGGAGGGGGTGATATAAGTGCGTTTCACCCTCCCCTATCCCCTCCCATCAAGGGAGGGGAATTAAGATGGGGAATTTTAATCAGGTCAAGTTTAGGGATGAAAAAGCCGATAATAATAAGAGAGTTGGTATGCAGAATATATTGATAGTTGACCATCTTCAAGAAACTGGTGTTCTGATTAAAAGCATACTTTCATCTTATTATGGCACATCACTTTCAGAAGACTTTTCTGACGCTGTAAAAAAGATAGAGACCGGTTTATTTGACCTCGTTATAATGGAGGTTGAGAGACTCAATTCTGATACAGGAAAGTTTGTAGAACGAGTAAGAAATCTTATTCCCCAGTTCCCTATTATTGTTATAAGTGGCAAAGCAGAGGACCTGCATTCTCTGAATAATGTTGAATTCCTTACAAGGCCTTTCCGCTGTGTTAACTTAATGGAAAGTATCTATAAGGCAATTTCTTCTTTGCATACTCAGAGTGGAGAAACGAATACCTGCCATTACTCCATTACATATAGTGTGGAAATCTCAATGGCAGAACAGAAATCCTCATCAGTATTAAAATGTTCGTTAGTGGATTTAAGTCTGAAAGGTTTCTTAGCAGAGCCGTTACTACCTTTACCCTGTCGTTCGGCTGGAAATAACCGCGTAGAATTTCAGGACTTCTTCAAAACGTTATGTCCTGAATCGCGGTTACCATCAAAACCACTATACACACACATCCTTCTTAAGGAGCAAGAACCATTAACACTGAGTTCACATCTTGCATTCATAGAAAGAAGGGCTGATGATACCGCCAAAAAGGCAGGATTTAGTTTTACTGACCCGGATGAGATAAAAAATAAACTATTAGAGTTATTGGGCACTTCCTAACCGAAATAACAGCACTATAAATCTATCTGCCACCTTATCTCTTCAACGGAGGGGTTATCGTAACAACCTTCTGACCACCAGCGGGTTGATAAGTCAATAACAATATCTTATTGAACTCAATATCATCCGATATAATATCAGACAAGGACAGAAGAGGTTGCCGTATCTGGCTTGGCAACATCATCAAAAACCAGACCTTATCACCTATCGTTACCTCACTGATTTTATCCAACCAGTTTGGGGTCGTTGCAAACTGGAGATGATATAAAGGTCTCTTCCCAATAGAGGCAAGTTTGTTTGAAGGATAATCTATCAGGTTAGCCCCGCAGAAAAAAAGAGTTGTTTCAGAACGAAACCCGATTTGTAGAATTAGTGAGTGGGAGTCATCCGGCTTAGTTATTAAATATATTTTCTCCAGAACCCCTGTTGCCTGGACTATTTTCCCTGCGAATTCTTTTTCCCATATCTCATTCATCTTCCTTCGTAAAGAATATTTCACATCATCTTTGACGCCATCCAGCGATTTAATTGTCTTGTTTAATTCATTCAGGACATCATCAAAGGGCTTACCTAAAATAACAGTTTCAGGGAAAAAGCCATCACCTTTGCAAGTTTTACAACTGACAAGCCCGTTTCCTTCACAAACAGCACACTTTTTACCCAGCACCGTTCCTTTACCTGCACAAAAGTGGCACCTGCCCGGAAGGTCTTTACATTTCCTGCATTTAATATGTTTGTTTCCCTTACAGGTCCTGCAGGTTTTTGTATGAAAACCCTGCGGACCACCGATGTAGGTTTCCTCGCCAGACCCGCCACAGGTGGAGCAAACTACTTTAGTAGTTCCTCTACAATATTTACACTCACCTTTACCGGAGCAAATATCACACTTAAGCAACTGTTTCCCTGTGCCTTCACAATCTGCACAGAGCAAATCGGTTGAACCATAACAATACAGACAGGGATATTTCTTTATCTCTCCCTTCTTTTCATCATCAGAAGTATCTGAAGAAGGCAAAGGTTTCGGCTTTGTAACCATCAATGAACGGGCATATTTCATCGCCTGATTTATTTCACTCATAACCTCATTAAAAACCTTCTGGTTCTCGCCTGTAAAAAATTCTGCGGTCTCTATTGCGATACTCTGTGCCTCTTTTAATATCTCAAGTCCCTTCTCAATTTCTTTATTACGGTTATCAAGGTCTTCTGACTTGGTTGCTCGGTCAACAATCTCATCTGCCTTTTTTATGGTAACCCTTATTTTATCAACGATAGCGTTAATATCAGAATAAATAACCTTGATATCATCCTTATTTACTGCAATGGTGGTCTGTTTGGGTGGGGGAGTAGCGATTTTAATCACCTGCCCCTCTTCCTGCAATGAGCCGATATATTTGGAACCATCCTTAAGAATAACAATCTCTGACAGCAGATTTGAGAAGGGGAGTAAAAAGAGGATTAGACAGATGATAAACCTGACGATTTTTTCCATAGCGATATTATAGAAACGATATAGCAAAAGTCAAGAGTTATCGTATAGAAAAGAATCTCCCCGAAATCAATAAACCGATAGACATCAGGACGTGCCGAGTAAATCTCGGG
>JASEHY010000249.1 GCA_030018555.1 Planctomycetota bacterium | reverse complement strand
GGTCAACTGTAAGCACAACTATCAATACCTCATTTGTGGAGCGACACAATGGTACTGATCGTGGAAAGAATTCACGCAAAAGATGTAAGAAAGACGTAAAACATATTGCTTTTCAAAGGACTGGACCATACACAATGCAGTCTCTTATTTTGTTTCTGTTCAGTTACAATTTCTGTTGGCCAAATGCGGACTTTACGGGTACAGGGCGAAGACGGTAAATGGAATCAACGAACTAAAGGCCATGTCGGCAGGGTTAGCTGACCACATTTGGAGTATAGAGGAATGGCTTACTTATCCGGTTAGAGGGAGTTATCGGATTTGGGACACTACCAACTTTTGACATTACCCAATTTATATTAAGGAGGAAAAAAGAATGAATTTGCAACAACCAAATGCCAATGAAGCGACAAGAACTTCTAATCGTTCGCGAAGTGTAGTTCCTTCAAGTGGTTTATGTACTCGATGTGTAGATGGTTGCCGTGGTAATTGCGAGGTTTTTCAGGCAACCTTTCGTGGTCGTGAGGTTATCTATCCGGGACCTTTCGGCGAGATAACGGCTGGTGGCGATAAAAATTATCCTTTGGATTACTCTCATCTAAATATCCAGGGTTATGCCCTTGGGGCTAAAGGCTTACCAAAAGGCGTAGAAGGTAATCCTGATACCGCTACCTTTCCATTAGTCAACACAGAGACTGACTATGGTTGGGATATCAAGGCTAAGATGCGGGTGCCTATTTTTACTGGGGCACTTGGCTCAACTGAAATTGCTCGTAAAAACTGGGAACATTTTGCCGTAGGTGCAGCTATCTCTGGTGTTACTTTAGTCTGTGGAGAAAATGTTTGTGGGATTGATCCGGCATTAGAACTTGACTCAAACAAGAAGGTAAAAAATGCCCCGGATATGGACCGCAGGATTGAAATCTACAAACGGTATCATCAGGGCTATGGTGAGATACTGGTTCAGATGAATGTGGAAGATACACGGCTTGGTGTAGCTGAATATGTTCATGCCAAACACGGGCTGGAAACTATTGAATTAAAATGGGGACAGGGCGCCAAGTGTATCGGTGGTGAAATTAAGGTAAAAAGTTTAGAGCGAGCACAGGAATTACAAAAGCGCGGATACATTGTTACCCCAGACCCATCAGACCCTATCATTCAACAAGCATTTAAGGATGGATCTATTAAGGAGTTTGAGCGACACAGCCGACTCGGTTTTATTGGAGAAGAAGAATTTTATGCCGAGGTTGAGCGGTTACGCAAAATAGGTTTCAAACGTATTACACTTAAGACCGGTGCTTACGGTCTGCGGGAGTTGGCTATGGCGATAAAGTGGAGCTCTAAAGCTAAGATTGATTTGCTCACCATTGATGGTGCATCAGGTGGTACAGGAATGAGTCCATGGCGAATGATGGAAGAGTGGGGAATGCCTTCTCTCTATCTCCATGCCGCAACTTATGAGTTCTGTAAAAAATTGGCTGATAAAGGTGAAAGAGTTCCTGATATTGCCTTTGCCGGTGGTTTTTCCAGCGAAGATGGTGTTTTCAAGGCGTTGGCTCTGGGTGCACCCTTTGTCAAGGCAGTGTGTATGGGTCGGGCACTCATGATTCCAGGCATGGTAGGCAAAAATATCGCTAAATGGATTGAGGAAGATAATTTGCCTAAAGGGGTTCATGAGTACGGTACCACTCCTGAAGAAATATTTGTTTGCTATGAAGAGGTAGCTAATATCGTAGGCAAAGACGAGATGAAGAAGATTCCGCTCGGTGCTTTGGGTATCTATAGCTATGGCCAAAAGATTAAAATTGGACTTCAACAACTTATGGCGGGTGCACGATGTTTCAATATTGCAGCTATTACTCGAAATGAGCTTATGTCATTAACCGAGGAATGTGCTAAAGTAACCGGCATCCCCTACTTGATGGATGCATATCGTCAAGAGGCAGAGGCGATTTTAATGGGTAAATAGATTATAGGTGAATAGGCTGTAGGCGGTTAGACTCTTAATTTGCCTACAGCCTAAATAATTCCCTCCACCATTTTCTTTACATATCTGGCGATAGCAGGAGAAGCAGTTAGTCCAGGGGACTCGATACCAATAAGATTAATCAATCCCGGTAAACCCAGTGCTATTTCGTGACTTATTACAAAATCCCTGGCAGGTTCTCCTTTGGCT
>JASEHY010000248.1 GCA_030018555.1 Planctomycetota bacterium | reverse complement strand
TATTTACTGGGTTCGCTGTCATTTGCCCCTAAAATTTATGAATAATGCGGGGTAACCGTCCGCCTCCGATGCCTGCCCAGTGGGAATATCGGGGTCAGGAAGAAACCTATCCTGTTCATAAGAATAGTTCCGTTACCAGATACGAGAGAATCAGACAGACCCCGAACGAGAGATGGAGCATTATCACGGAAGCATTGGCAGGAATAAGTTGATATGGTTTATCCTTATACATCCTTGTTACCCTGATTGCCTTGAGTGCCAGCGGTAAGGTCAATAACGTAATAAGAGAAAGTAATGGAAATATACCAAGGATTACCAGAATGAGGGTGTAAAGGTAAACGCCCGTCAGTAATAAATAGAATATATAAGCCGCTTTTTTCAGCCCAAGGACCACCGGGATTGTCTTTTTATTAACGCTTCTATCCGCCTCATAATCAGGGAACTCGTTTATGTAAAGAACCAGAGCAATAAGAATGAGCACCGGCACAGATGCCAGAAGTGGAGATATAGAGAGTTGCTCGGTCTGGACATAATAACTCCCCAATACCATTATCGGACCGAAGCCGAGACCGACTGATAATTCGCCCAGTCCAAGTCCCCGGTAGCCGATTTTTATCGGTATGCCGGTGTAGAAGAATCCAAGAAAGACGCCGATTAAACCTAAGTAAAGGATAATATTACCGGCGAGGATATGGTTGAGATAAAGCCCAATTCCTGAGCCGAAGGCGAAACAAGAAAGAGCAGCAATAAGTATCTGGCTCGGTTTAAGTTCGCCATTCTGAATAGCCCGACTGCCACCGGCAAACGGCGTCGGCGTCTTATTATTCCAGTCATTGCCGGAAAGATGGTCAAAATAATCATTAGAAAGATTAACCCCTAAATGAATAAGGATGCCTCCTAACATTGCCAGTAAGAAATAGCCCCAGTGAAAGCCCTGTCCTGCATCGTAAGCCACCACTGCTCCGAGCGTAATCGGTATTACAGTTGCGGTCAGGAACGGTAATCGTGCCGCCTTGACCCATATCTTTATCTTATTCATCATTTCTTTACCTCCTTTACCTTACACATAACTTAACAACGGGATTTAACGGATTTACCAGATTAGGACTATCCGTTTAATCAGTTTAATCCTGTTGTTTATCTTTCCTTATACTCAAACGATATCTTCTGGATAATAACCTCTTCTAATGGTTGTGATAACTCCTCCGGTCTATTTGGGTTCGGTGCTGTCTTGACATTCCCGATGGCATCCAGAACCTCTATACCATCAATAAGTTCCCCGAAAGTAGTATATTGATTATCAAGCCGAGGCACGGCATCAAGGCAGATAAAGAACTGACTGCCCGCACTGTCGTTATGCGAACTGCGAGCCATTGAAAGCACTCCTTTGAGATGCTTATTGGGATTGAATTCTGCTCTGATAGAGTAACCCGGTCCGCCTGAGCCGTTACCGTTCGGACATCCGCCCTGAATGACAAATCCTTTCGCGATACGATGAAAGGTAAGGTTATTATAAAATCCCTCTTTGGCTAATCTTATGAAGTTGAGGACAGTATTGGGTGCCTCTCTGAGGAAGAATCTTGCCTTCATCATACCTTTTGAGGTTTCTATAATGGAGATTATTTCTTCGTCTTTTCCGCTAGATTCGCTACGCTCACTACAAGCAGGTGACACTACTCTGACAGAGACAGGTTCTGAAGAGACCGGTTCGCGAGTCTGCCCACTGGGTCCGCCTCTGGCGGAATAAGATGCGGTAATCTGATAGAGGGCTATAGAAACTGCCGGTAACCTGAAACTCATCCTGAACTCTGACTCTGGTGTCCCTTTTTTACCTAATTTGATTCTCTCCATCGTAGCGCGATTATGCTCATAGACCGATGGCGTTATCAGAGAATAAACAAAACCCCATTCTGCTCGTTCACCAACAAGCGGACTCTGCTTAATCTGTAAGGAAACAGAATCTATATCAATAACAGGTTTTAGAACCTCCATCTCTTCAGGAGTCAGATTGAATAAACTCAGATTGAGATTGACCCAATTACCGATGACTACCTCCTTTTGTTCACAAGTGAGGACAAGTTTTAATGGCGGAGGCACGGCACACGACCCCACTAATAAAATAGATATTACTATTATGAGACTGTTGACAAACCTATTTGTCCCTCGTCGCTGACTGTCATGCTGAACTTG
>JASEHY010000247.1 GCA_030018555.1 Planctomycetota bacterium | reverse complement strand
TTTTCCCCTCCCTTGATGGGAGGGGAAAAACAGAGGATTTCAACAAAGCAAATTACACGGATTTAATCTGTGAAATCTGTGGCTAACTTCATTTGGCTAAATAATTACACCCGAGCGGGTTAGCCCATAACATTATTCTTGAGAATATCCTTGAGAAGAATGATGCCCTTAAGTTTATTCTGGGCATCCACGACAGGTAGGGCACTGAAATTATATTTTTTGACCATGTCTTTTATCCTGTGCTGTCGGGTCAACGGTTTGATTTTTACCATCTTTGAGGTCATTATCTCGGATAGTTTTTTCTCTGGGGGAGAAACCAGCAACTTTCTGATGGTCATTACTCCCACCAGATTCTGCTCTCCATCCATTATATAAAGATAATAAAAATGCAGGTCTGGTGAATTCGCAATGGATTCCTTGGCTTTAGTAAATGCTTCTTCTACGGTGAGGTCTTTATTGAGAGAAAGATACTGCGTGGTCATCAGCGCTCCAGCGGTCTGTTCAGGATGTAATAACAACCCTTTTATCTTATCCCGTTTTTCCGGCGGCAGTTGCCTTGCGATTTCATCCGCCCGTCTTGGTCCAAGATAATTAAGCAAATCTGCAATTTTATTATCAGGCATTTGCAGAATAACCTCCAGACGCTTTTTTCTCTCCAGTGACTCAATCAATTCCTTCTGGATTTTCGCAGGTAGTTCCGGCAGGGCATCAGCCGCCATATTAATATCAAGTAGATTAAACATAGCAATTCTCTCGTCACGATTTGTATCGCTCAAGATATCAGCCATGTCTGCAGGATTTAGATTGGTCAGGCAGTGATAGGAAGGAGAGAAGGCAAGAGAATCGGTTCTCCTGTCGTCTTTCTGCGGTAGCCCGCTGACATATTTCCACGAAACAAATCGTTCCTGTGGCTTGTAAGAAAAAACCCATTCCATCAGAGTATCAAGCATCTGTAACCAACCTAACCTTCTGACGATACCCCGAAATCCTATGTCCACATGCACCACCCAGATATAATTCTTTTCCTTTAATAGATGAAGGTCATTGACGCGAACCACCTTGCAACCAGAGGTGTCAAGAATCTGTTTATCCAGAAATGTCTCTTTCAATAGTGAGATGCCGTTAGTTGGTTCTGTAAATTCTTCAACCCCGATTTCATCGGGGTCACTTTTGAGAAAGAGATGCCCGATGGGAAGTTCAAAAGGTTCCAGAGTGCTTATAGAGATTTTAACCCGCTTCCCTATTAATCCAGTAGAAACTATTAAAAAGACTACTTCCGGATATACTTTTAAGGGAGCGCTTGAAACAGAGACATCCACCACTCGTCCAATTGTGCTTCCATCACTTCTCTTAACCTTTTTATTCAGTATATCCGAGAGAAAGAAAAAGTATTTGGTCTCTGAAAGCATACGGGTTACCTAATAGAGAACTTACTTATTATTTTCTGTTGTATCTCTATCAGTTCTTTTATTCCCTTTTTAGCGAGGTTGAGCATCTCAATTAATTTGTCCTGAGAAAATGGTCTCTGTTCGGCTGTTCCCTGTATTTCTATAATCTCTTCCTTATCGGTCATAACCACATTCATATCAACCTCGGCGATAGAATCCTCTTGATAAGAGAGGTCAAGGATAAGTTCACCGTTAACCTTGCCGACGCTGACCGCCGCAAGATGACTGCGAATAGGATTTTTAAGAAGCAGTCGTTCTGATATCATCTTTTTTATTACCTGATAAAGAGCGACAAAAGAGCCGGTAATCGCAGCCGTACGTGTGCCACCGTCCGCTTCAAGAACATCGCAATCTATCCAGATGGTCTTTTCGCCGAGTAATTCCATATCAACAACGGCTCTGAGTGCTCTGCCGATAAGCCGTTGAATCTCAAATGTCCGACCATCAGGCCGTCCAGTCCTTGATTCTCTTGGTTTCCTCTGCTGTGTAGAACCCGGCAACATTCCATATTCAGCAGTTACCCAGCCCTGCCCTTTATCCCTGAGGAAATCCGGCACTTTGAGTTCCCAATTTGCCGAACATAACACCTTCGTTGAACCGAGTTCAATAAGAGCAGAACCAGCCGAGGACGAGACGAAATTAGGGGTGATTTTCACCGCTCTTATTTCATCAAACTTACGATTATCCAGTCGCATAATTATTTAGAGCCAGTTAGACCGAAGGTCGTTACTGGCTCTTATCCTGAGCAAAGCGAA
>JASEHY010000246.1 GCA_030018555.1 Planctomycetota bacterium | reverse complement strand
CCTTAAGAGTCAAGTATTTCGCTGGTTTCGTCGGCAGGTGTGTGTCACCGTGTGTTGCAAACAAACGCTAATGCTTTCAACATTATTATTAATGCTGACAGAATTGGCCCTTCTCTGTTTTTAATTCGCCCTTAATATAAAACTCTACCGCCTTGTCTGCTAATTCTTCCGTTGTAATTATAGGATGGATATTCCTGGCTTTTAGGTCTTCGGCAAACCGCCAGCCCATCCCACCGCTTATTATTACATTGCAATCTTTAAGAGCATCCAAAGCCACTTCAGTTTTTTCATTACTAATCTTAACAATGCGGCGAAAATAAGCACTACGCCAAAAGTAGTTACCACTGATGAGCCGGAGGGTAATCCCTGGGTCTCACCAATAGTTACATAATAAGATGCCAGAAGCCCGATGGCACTGGTAACGGTGCCGATTGCCCAGCCGATAATGAGTCGGTTGAGAATCTTATCGGTAAAGAGTATGGCACAGACCGCAGGGATTACCAGATAACTGAAGACCATCAAGACCCCGGCAATCTGGACTGAACTGGTTACTACAAAGCCAAAGGTAATATAAAACAGGAAGTCCCAGAGGCGTATTTTCATTCCTCTATCTCGCGCCTCGCTGATATTGGTTGAAATCAACAGGAATCGTTTACGGAAAATGAAATGGAACAAACCGATGACCGCATAGATGATGAATATTTTTAATACCCCATGACCATCCACATAGAGAATGCCTCCATCTAACATTGCTTTAATCTTTTCAAAGCCGTGATGTGCCTGAGAGAGGACGAGAATCGTCGCGGCAGAAGATACGGCATAGACAATGCCGATAATTGCTTCCTGCGGAATCCTTTCATCACGCATTCTACTTAGAGAGAAGATTGCCGCTCCGATAAATGTAAATAATAACCCCATAAAATACGATGTACTACTGCCTAATTCACAATCAAATAGCAGGGCAAGACATGAGCCAAATACCGCCATCTGGGCCAGGGAAAGGTCAACGAATATTACACCACGGCTGACGATATGCAATCCTAAATAGCAGTGAATGCCGGTTAAGACAAGGCAAGCCAGAAAGCACCATTTGAATATCTCATATACTTCTAACATAATACTTCCTTCAATAAAATCCCCCTCCTCCCGACGTAACGTCGGGAGGGAATAAAGGGGATTTAAACTTGTTTATTTTCCACCAAACGCTTTATCTATCTTTGCGACGATATTATCAATCATAGCAATGTAATTCGTTGCCTCTTTCTCGCCTCCAACCGAACCAGCCGTTGGCATAATTAATATGCCGGTCTTTTTGGCTACGAATTCAGGGGCATCAGGGCTGTAAAAACTCTCCATCAGGAGCACCTTGATGTTTTCTGATTTAATTTTGTTAATTACTTCGCTTAAGTGTTTGGGACTCGGCGGGATGCCGGGCTTTGGCTCTAATTCCCCTGCCACAACTAACCCAAAGCGATTGGCGAAATACGTCCAACTGCGGTGATAGGTGACAATTTGTCTGCCTTGATATGGTTTCATCTTCTTTACCCAACCGCCTAATCGCAGTTCAGAGTTCGGAGTTCGGAGTTCGTTTGTCTTAGTGAGAAACTCGTCTAATTTACCGGCAAGTTCCAATTCCCAGAGTTTATCACCACCGATTTCTTTGACCGGTTCCGCTCCAAACAT
The DNA here is from genome assembly GCA_030018555.1 of Planctomycetota bacterium. Lineage (GTDB taxonomy): Bacteria > Planctomycetota > MHYJ01 > JACQXL01 > JACQXL01 > Yes70-35. The sequence goes on along the minus strand of JASEHY010000246.1, from coordinate 527 downwards.
CGCTTCATCTAATTGTTTGATAAATATCCCGTAGTTTTTATCAAAGGTCTCTTTATGTTCGGCAGATAGTTTCTTGAGTCGTTCGGTGATATTTTTCGCCACGACACGGGCATTATACGGGTCAAGCCAGTAATGGGGATTACCCAAGGGATGGATATCGCCCATCGCACGGTCAACCTTCTGGGTGGTCGGAACCTCTAAGCGGATGATATTCTCTGAGGCATCTAAATGACCGGCATTGCCGATTCTAATCTTGGTATTTCTTGAGCCGTCAATAATCGGTGCTTCATAACCGATTTCCAGTTCCATCCCAATACGAATCCACAAATCGGCATTACGCGCCCAGGTCATATAAACCGGCTTTGCCTGTATAAAATGAGGGTCCTGGCTACCCTGACAGATACTTTTTACACTGACCAAATCACCGCCGACTGATTCGGTAATGGATTTGAGGTCTGTCGTGGTAGTAACAACATTGAGTTTTTTCTCATCTGACCAACTAAAGCCACAGATTTCACAGATTAGTA
>JASEHY010000245.1 GCA_030018555.1 Planctomycetota bacterium | reverse complement strand
CGAACCTGCACAACGGCCAGGGACGGTCGCCCGTACGGGCGGATCTGCCTCTGGCGGACAATGACAGAGGGGGACGTTTCCCACTGGGACTCTGTGAGTCGCAAGAGTTCAGTCCGAACTAAAATATTTCTTAATGATTTCGTTATACTCCTCAGGCCAGTGAGGGTTACTACTGGCTTCTTCGTATGTCTTTAATCGCATATTTATAATCTTCTGTCCAATTTTATCTGCTGTTTCCCCGTGGGGAGGTAATGGGGTAGTTGGTGGAGAGATTGTTTCTCCTCCCCTCTGGACGGGATGGATTGTCGTCCCGCCTTTGCGAGACCCCCCTGGAACAGAAGACACAATACCTTTATTTGCCAAGATTTCTATCCTTTCTAATAACATTCGTAACTCTGCAGATTCTTCTGGAGAGATATTTCCGCCGAACCCAGTGGGTCTGGCGGACAAGGTATCCACTGTCTGGATAAACAGGTTTCGTTTCTCTATTATTAAGGCAGAAATAGTCGGTTCGTCAATATTAGCCAGTAGATATTCTATCTCTTCAATAAACTCCTTTACGGTCGGTGAGTTGATATTGTTCTGTTTAATTTGGGATAACCCCTGAGAGATAGTAACCCCGATAAAATCGGGGTCGCTCTTGCCAGAGCGATTGGATTTTCCGTAAGATGTTTCTGCCAGAGGCGGACTCTGTGGGTAAATTTCTGTGGGGGTTAGATATACAATAAACATCACTCCTGCTAATATCAGAAACAGTGATGGATAACGCCAGTTGTATCGGAAAGAGAATCCGGAAGAGATATTACCGCTCTTTCTCTGGGCATCATCTATAAGAGTCCTTTCTATCTGGTTAGGTGTCTGGTTATGAGAACACTCATAGGCAGAGGTCAAATAGTTATTAAGATTGCAGGAATTATCAACCACCATCGCAATGGTGCGCAGAGCGGGTTTAAGAAAAATACCTCTCAATGCCCCGAAGAGTAGTCCTGCCAGAGGCAGAGTTAAATAAATCCCCAAGTCGTCCCCCCCCAAGATTTTACTAATAAGAATCAGGACAATAGAAAGGATAACGATGAAAAAGCCCACTCTAAAAGCCATTTCCATAATAGATAGACGCCATAATTGGTTTCTGATGCCTCTGAGAACCTTACCTAATGCGGTCTTTCTGAAGATATCTACACCAAAAAGACCCGAACCAGAATGGATAATCTGTGAAATCTCTGGCTTCATTTTTCTTCCCTCGCTGGTGCTTTCTTTTGCTCTTCTATTTTCTTCTCTCGCTCGGCTACCTGAGCGTTTATCTTTTTAAGTTCCTCTAATTCCATCTTGTCAGGAGGACGTAGACAGAGAGTTATTTTTGTGCCCCGAGGAGGCAATAATTCTGCATTCGGTAGATAAAGCCCACCTCTGGTTGGGATATTCAGAATCGCAGCCGGGTCATGCCAGGAGGCGATTATATTCTTATATGCCTCTGCTAAATATATTTTTCGTCCTGTAGGTTTACCTGTATCATAATCTATATCATCCACAAACATAGAGCCGGTAAAAGACCAGCCGACCCGTTCTAATGGCTGTTTGGTCTGGGCATCAATAATCAGGTCTTCTACGCGATAAGTAATAGGTCTCTTATCTTTCCCATCCTCTTTTTCCCATGAGATGAAGACCAGAACCAAATCGCCGGTAGGTCTTGTGGGGTCGCCAAATGATTGTGGTCCTTTACCTTCCTTAAGCCCGGCAAGTATCAAGGAAAGATGAATATTCCATGGCTTACATTTCAATATCACCAGCGATTCATAATCCTTACCGCCATCAGTGCAGGCAACAAATTCCAGAGGCATCGTCGGATTGGCTATTACGCCTTCTATTTCTATCTTCTCTACCTTACCTGCCTTATAATAGACCTTCTCGCCGTGAGAAAGTGTTATCACCTTAGATTCCACTATTTCCACGGCTGTTGGCTCTTTTTTCTCTCCCTTGCGGAGAGTCCCGCTGGGATTTTCTTGCCCACCTGACTCGGCAAAACTAATTAGCCCGGTAGATTGTACAAGAAAAGCAAGTATAATAATTATCCTGCCACAGAATAGTAGAAAGGTTCTCTTCATAAATACTATTAATCAGGGTGTCCAAAAAGTGTCATTGCGAGGAGCGGAGCGACGAAGCAATCTCGTATTTCCCGCATAAAATAGAGATTGCCACGGTCGCCTACGGCGACCTCGTCC
>JASEHY010000244.1 GCA_030018555.1 Planctomycetota bacterium | reverse complement strand
CAAGCAGGACTTGACTTGGCAAAGAAGAAAAACTTATGAAACTATCCCATAAACTGAAAGCCCGCGCCTGGTTGAGAAGGTTTATCGTCATTCTGGTAATACTATTCGGTTCGGTTAGTTCTATTTCACTTGTTGTAGGGCTCTGCCTGATTGTTCTGGGGTTGTTCTTGCATATCTGGGCTATTTGCTGTCTCGTGCGCAATACCCAGTTGACAACCTGGGGACCTTATCGTTTTGTCAGACACCCTTTCTATCTGGCAAATTTTCTTATTGACATCGGCATCTGCTCTGCTTCTGCAAATCCATATATCTTCGGGATTTATATTATTCTTTTCTATCTAATTTATTACAGAAGAATGCTAAAAGAAGAACAGCATCTTACCCAATTATTTCCGCTTGATTATCCCCTATATACCAAATCTGTTCCGCGGTTTATTCCGCTTATCTTCAAGAAATATCCAAAGTCGGATAAGGGTTTTTCATTTTCTCTTCTTATTGCCGCAGGCAACGAAATAACCCGCGTTACAAGACTCCTCATATATCCGCTGGTGCTTTATTTCCTGTTCAGGAGATTTCCTGATGGTATTATATCCGGATACCGCAAGGTTTATCAGAACGATATTATCACAGGGCTGATAAACTATCAGGAGATTATTATTATAAGCATTATTATTGTATTTTCCGTGGTATCAATATTAGTAAAGACCAAGACCCGTTCCGAAATCCCAAATCCCAAATCCCAAATCCCAAATATATGAGATACGGTTTATTATATACATTTCTTATTCTTATTGCGGTTGTTATCGTGGTAATAATTTTCGCCACGGTGGGATTTAATAAGGTTGTCAGCAAATTCTGGGAAGTTGGTCCTGTTGGCTTTCTGACATATTTGAGCGCCAGTATTATCATTGTCCTACTGCCGACAATAGGTTGGTGGCTGATATTGCATTCACACGAGATAAAATCATCATTTTTACACACTACCATCGGTCAACTGATGGGTAATGCTATCAGTTATATCACTCCCTCTATGTATATAGGTGGCGAGCCGGTGAAATCATACTATATCGGCACTTTATATAATACCTCCAAAACAAAAGTCTTTTCTACCGCGATCTTTGGTAAGTTTCAGGAATTAGTTAGTCTTCTTATCTTTATTTATGCTGGGACCATCGTGATGATTATAGAGGCACAGGAGGTTCAGTTACCAAAGGGAATATGGACTGCCTTACTGGTGGTGGATATTTTTCTTGGGCTGATAGTATTATTATCGCTCAGAAGCATTATTAAAAACAGTCCGCTACTTTCTAATATTGTTCTCTGGTTTGGCAGAAAGGGGATTTTTACCAGATTTATGGAAAATCTTTCTCCCAAAATTATTAAGACAGAGAATCTTATTTATCAGGCATTCAGACACAACTGGAGAGCAGGCGCGATTGCTTTTATCTTCAGTTTTATATCCATTGCGGTCGTTTTTATAAGGCCAGCCATCTTTTTCTATTTTCTCTATCAGAAAAACATATTTTCTTTAACCGAGATAGCGGTAATTTTTACACTATCGCAGGTTCTTCTGGTCATCCAAATTACCCCCGGTTGTATCGGAACATTTGAAGGGGGAATGATAGGAATCTTTGCGTTAGTTGGGATTGATGCGGTTGATGCTGTTTCTTATCTTTTAGTCTGTCGTTTTGTTGACCTGTTATTCACCGGCAGCGGTATCTATCTGGCAATACATTATAATCTGGTTAATTTTATTTCTCCCCGTATTGAGACCGTTACTTCTACCGCAGAAATAGAAGCCCCGAATAATTTTACTAAATAATAAATATTTTCTTGACTATATTAAAAATAACTATTATCAAATATCAACAGCGTGACTAAAGAGGAAACTAATTAAGCGAGTTGTTTGATACAACCGGTTAGGATACTGATTCCGTTAGTAGAAACATAAAACATATTCTCAGACACCTAAAATCTGATTTGTTATAACTTCTGAGTGAGCATCTCTAACGGCATTATGTCTCAACCTGTAGTATCAAGCAAAAAACAAGACCCAACTGATTGTATATAGAAGCCCACCCGATATTTATCGGGGCGGGCGTCTGCCACGCCCCGATATTTATCGGGGCGGGGTGAACCCTCGTTAGAAGTCCCCGATGGACATCGGGGCAGTCGCCTCCCGCCCCGCAGGGCGTCGCCCCGCCGGGCGAACCTCGCCCCGA
>JASEHY010000243.1 GCA_030018555.1 Planctomycetota bacterium | reverse complement strand
AGGACACGAAGATTATCCCCTCTAATAAGGCCTGCCCCGTACTTGGGAGGGGTGCAGGGGTGTGTTTAACCCTATTCGGTCTGGTTTACCCGCCGTAGGAGGGCGTCCCCAGAACTCGCCTCTTGTAAACTGATTAAACGGACTGAACAGATTATCAGTTTTATCTGTTTAATCCGCTTACTTAAATTCAGAAAACACCGCCCTGTGCCTCAGCCACATCGCCTATTACCAAGTGTTGAATGTGTCCCACGAGCAAATGTTTTCATTTCCTGCCCGTTCCCGCGACCATAGGCGTCCAGATGCTCTTTAGAAATATCCACGCCAACCAATAACGCTTTATTATGGACATATTCGGTTTTATTTATTACCCTGTTATTGTTATACATGGCTATACCTTTCCTTTCTTTTATTCTGACTGTGGTAAGTTAACTCACTATATAGGGTATAGCCTTTTTACAATCTGTCAATATCTACAATATAGCAAGCTACGGGAGGCAGTAGCTCTGACTTCGTGGCAACGAATTTTCCTTGACAGCGGAACGGGAATTAATTATGATGTCCCCGAACTCTTAATACTGAATTCTAATAAATAAAGGAGGTGCTGTATGGCACTGATAAAATGCACGGAATGCGGTCAGGAAATATCTGATATGGCGACTGCCTGTCCGAAATGTGGAAAACCAACAGAAGAGGCAATAATTGAACAAGAGGTTCAGGTAGAAAAAAGGGCATCAATACTCGGAGAGCGAATTGGTACGATAGTGGGTGCAATAATTGTTTTTCTTCTTCTTCTTCTTTTTCTACCCAAATGGGTCCCCCTATGGGTTGTTATATGCATGTGGATTTGTTTGATACCCGGTGCGATGATAGATGTTCTAATAACACATAAAAAGCCGCCATTGTGGGTTAGAATGCTCGGTTGGTTTGCAATTCTACTGGGAGGTCTATCGCTTACCGAGATATTTGGTACGGAAAAACCGTTCATCGTGGGGTTTATCACCGGGTTTTTTGAAGGGAGTCCTTCTTTACTTTCACTCTGCAAAACAGAAACAGAAACAACAATAATGGTCATGGTCTTAGCATTATTCTCAGTATTAATCATAATCTCAGCATTAGTAATTTCTATGCTGGGATATATGACTTACATTGGGGCTTTAATCCATTTTATTACCAAAAGGAAAAATAAGAAAGAGGAAGAATAGATAAAGTGGACGGATAAAAAATTGAGTATTTGGTGGTGGGACACTTCCCACCGGCTGGAATAGGCGATTTTATTGAACTATAAGGCCTGGCAAATGAAAAATCAATATTACAGAACAGACGGGTGAATCGGAATTGAGGGAATCTGGGGACACAATAGAATGGCACATAGATAAGGATTTCTGTCCGTCGTAAGTGTCATGCTGAACTCGTTTCAGCATCTCTTTTAGACCCTGTCGCCCGAAGGCGAACCTCGCCCTAATGGCGGGAACCAAGTTCAGGGTGACATTTGGGGCTTAACTATGTGCCATTCTATGCTGTTCTCCGAATTAACCCGCGACCAAAATCAGAGAGCCACTAAAAGGGGTTCTTGCTTTTTAAGAGATCTTATTTTCAGGATAGAAAAACCAATCACCTCACCTTCATCTGTAACCTTTTCCATTACCGCATCATTTCCCGTTTCCCGAAAATAACCAGCCTTGCGGTCAAAAAGAACCTCCAGATAGTCACCCTCGGGGTCATACCAGACCTTCACTTCTTTTGCCATAAAGTAACTCTCCTTGCTTTATTGTTTTGGTAAAATAAGAGGTTATCACAAATCGATTATCGGTCAATATCTTAGCCACCACACATAAATATTTCTCGGTAACGGGTGTGGTTGGATAATATTTATAAAACAGTTCCACCTCGTGGTCTGTGGTTGAACGAACAATACAGTCAGGGGTTAATAAAGTTTCTTCTATCTTCCTAATCTGCCCGGCCATTTCAGGATGATCAGTTTCAAGATGAACCAGATGCCGGTCGGTTAATCTAATTTGCCGAGTAAAAACATCTCGGAATAATTTCATTACACTTATTTAACATATCTCATAGGACAAGTCAAGGAAAATTAACCACCCTACGACCCTGCCCCTCTGGGGTTCCACATTCGCCCTGTCCTTCCCAGGATGGTGGCTACCAAGGGCTCAGTGTCCGAAGGGTCGTCCCGTCCCTCTCCCTCACGGGATGGTGGCTACCAACGGGATGGTGGCTACC
>JASEHY010000242.1 GCA_030018555.1 Planctomycetota bacterium | reverse complement strand
GCAATCTCAAACAAAGTGTCATCAATTTAAGCATCTTATGAATAATCCGGGAAAAGTGTCACCCTGCCCCGATGTAATATCGGGGTCAGGGTCTAAATGAGATGCTGAACCAGGTTCAGCATGACAAAAAGGGGGCGTTTCCCACTGGGACTCTGTGAGTCGCAAGAGTTCAGTTATTAGGGATCAGACAGATGAATTTGAGGGTGCTCTCGCCGGTATTCCTGAATTGATGCATCTTATTTGGCTCAACATAGACTACATATCCTGTTCTGAATGGCTTTTTTTCATTCTCGTAGACTAATTCGCCTTGTCCTTCCAGAATAAAAACTTCGTGCTCGGTTTCGTGAGAATGTAGTGGTGTATGACCATTTTTAGCAACCTCAAACATACGCATTACAAAATTAGGTGCTTCCTTCTGTGATATGAGCCATCGCATACTAACGCTCTCAGCACCATCGGTCTGAACAGGCCTGAGAGGCATCTCTTTATAATCCTGTGCTTTCATTTCTGCAGTAATTTCTTTGCCAGTCCTTTTCTTCTCTCGGCTAATTCCTGGGTTTCCTCTTCATAGCGGATGGCATTGGTTGAACAGACCTTGACACATTTAGGGTCTCCGTTACATAAATCGCATTTCACAATGTCATTATTAAGCACTGTAATTGCTCCATAAGGACAGATGGTGGCACAGAATCTACATTTAATACATTTGGTAGAATCGTATTTTATCACACCATTTTCAAGGCAATATGCATTCTGGGGGCAGTATTTCAGGCAGGGGGCATCTTCACATTGCATACAGATAATCGGGCACTCAAATCGTTCAAGTTCGTCTCTGACAATACTTATCGCTGACTTTTTGGGGTTACACTCCTCAAATTTACTCAATGAGCAGATAAGAGAACATTCTCTGCAACCCGTGCATAATTCAGGATAAACATACAGATACTTCATATATTCAACCCTTTCCATATTTACTAAGCAACTCTATAAACCGCGGGTCTTGATGACGGAGTTTCTGAAACAACGGGTCAGTTAATGCCTCTGGAAGATTCTCTTGGGTTCTTTTATATATTTCGGTCTCACGAAAGGCAATCTCTTTCTCAAAAGACAGTTCTAAATACTTTAATGCATCCTCGTTGTTCCGCATTTCAGCATAACAGCAGGCCAAATTGTAGTAGAAAAATGGGAATACCGGATATCGTTTAATACCCAACTCAAAGGTCTCTCTTGCCCTGTTATAGTTTTTGGTTATCCCATACGCCATACCTAAATTATCAATAGTTATCCTCAATTCCGTGTCTGTCAGAAAACGGCTCACATTGTCCATCTTAAGAGATGTTTGGTAATGTTCAATCGCTTTAGTATAATCTTTTTGATAATAATAGACATTACCAAGATAATAATAAGGAGTGCTGACATTCTTGGTTGTCTTTATCAGGTCTAAGAGTAGTTTTTCTGCTTCCTTCCTTTTCTCCTGGGCATAGAGGTTTAATGCTAACCCCATTTGCTTAATAAATCCCTTATCATACTTTATCACATTCTGGGCGTCTATCTTTTTTATCTTTACTGTATTAATTATTTTATCAAAGAGTTCTTTGTCCTCTTCTTTCCACAGAACCTTTGATAAATGGATATCAATCCAGATTCCATCCTGTGAAATATAGGCATTAAGGTGTTTTTGATGGAGGGAAATTCCTCCGGCTTCTTCAATAATATATTCCATAAGAGCCATATTGCCTTTCTCATACATTTTAATCTCGTCTTCTTCTGGTGTGAAAGGGCTTTTTTTTAATCTATTCCAGTAGAAATCGCGGCAGACTTTTGAATCACCCGTTTTCTGGGCTTTTTCTAAGAAAACGGACATTACTATCTCGCCTTCACCTTTTAATTCCAATGTTCCCATTATTTTTCTTCCCAGATGTTCAGGGTCAATTTGATTTTGGGTGATTTCAAAGCCGTCCATGTCTATTTGTAAAGCCCAGTTTTTGGCAGAAAGCGATAGATTTATTGTGTTTTTAGTCTCCTCGGTTTCACCAAATATAGAAGTTACACCAAGGAAAGTGATGGCAATGGAAAGCATTGCAAAAATAATAGGTTTTTTTCTCATATTTTCTTCTTACTGGCTGTTAGCCCGTAAGGGCGTTACAGCCAGTTATCCCGACAGTATTTGTCGGGATATTCATCGACTTCTTATACCCGCATTATTCATAAATTAAGGTAAGATTGCCACGGTCGCCTCTGGCGACCTCG
>JASEHY010000241.1 GCA_030018555.1 Planctomycetota bacterium | reverse complement strand
CGTTGATAATGGTCTTAAGTTTAGTGGTTAGTGTCTTTGGGTCTATCGGAGTAGTTTTTGCTCTGGCTATCAGCACTGCCAAAGGGTTTAGTTCTATGCCGATAGAATCACGATTGAGTAAACTGCTTTCTACCATAGTAGTCCCTGAGCCGCAGAATATATCGCAGACCATATCGCCTTCGTTAGAAAATGCCAGAATCAGTTTGCGGGCAACCTGCGGGATAAACATTGCCGGATAATTATGGAATCCGTGCGTATATATCTTGGTTTTATAAAACTTAAAGTCCCATTCTTCTACCCAGCGTTTTGGATTAACCTCTTTGTCATAATGTTGCTGATGGTTACGAGAAGAACCTAAAGAAATGACTTGTTCTAAACGGTCAATTCGTTGGCGAGTCGGAACTTCTTGTTTTAATTCCGATTCCTTGAATAAGGTGTAAGTAGAACCGTTTTCCCTTATGAGGAATTTACTGGGATTTTGAGGAGCAACGAATTCTTGGCTTTTATTGAGGTAATCTTCAAGAATGGACTTGGCAAAGCGTCTCTGACCGCCCGGGGTTCTAACCGAGCGGATTAGTCCTTTTTGCTCCATACGATAAATGGTTTTAGAGCTAACGCCTAACACACCAGCCGCCTGATTTGTATTGAGCATTTCTTTAACAGGATATTGAACAGATGGCATAAGCCCCCCTTTTATTAGGTCGATATGTCTATACAACATTGGACAAGATTAGTCAAGAAAATTATTTTTTGACCTATTTATCGGCAAGGGTGAGAAAGGTAGTTTATGAGGTAACGGACGAGAAATTAGCCGGCTATCGGGAAGAACATTCGGGATGAATTATTCGGGTTAACAGATAACTCCCTGTGCCAGGTTGGCACGAATGGGTGGACGATTTGCCCTGAAGAAACTGATATCTACCCCAGTATCCTGGTCAGGACAGGTAATACCGGTAATGAGTTTAGCCATCATAATTCCCATCACTGGTGCCAACTTGAAACCGTGTCCACTCAGTCCCACTGCTACATAGAACCCCTCTACCTCGGTCTTGTCCAGAATTGGATGCCAGTCAAGAAGTGTTACATCGTAGAGACCTGCAGTAGATATTCGCTCACCGGGCGGATGTGATTCCAGCATCGGGATACGATTATGCAGGAAGATTAACTTTCGCCGGTAAAAGTTCTCATCCGCAAACTCGGTATAATTATCAGGGTTTTCAATATAATCGCGGTCATCTTCAGCCGCAAGAGAACCGACCAGTATCTGCCCTGACCCCTCCGGCCTGAAATATATCTCATTCACCAAATCACCACAGACCGGGACAGGGTGCAGTGTTTCGGGACGCCCACTGGGTGTCCCTGTGGGCCAATTGCGGAAAACAATCTGATGTCGGGTCGGCACAATAGTCAATGGTAGATATACCCGCGCCAGTTTGTTAACCTCTGTTGCCCACACACCAGCCGCATTGACAACAACCGGTGTAGAAATGGTCTCTCCACGATGCGTCTTGATATATTTTACCTGATTATTGACCTGTCCGATTTCTATCACCTGATGGTTGAGAAGCAGTTCCGCCTTATGTTCTTGAGCCGCAGACATCAGGTCAAGGGTTGTTCCCTGCGGGTCTGCATAGCCAGATTCTTCCTCAAATGACGCACTTTCTAATTCATCAAGTTTGAGTCTCTCAACCTCTGCATAATGAGTAAGTTTATCAGGGTCTATTCGGGTGCGATGGAAGTTGAATGACGGAAACTCTTTCTTTAGGACTTCAAGAGGTAATGCTAAAACCCGCACCCCTATCTTTTTCATCAAGTCCAGACAGGATTCTACGGTCTGGTCTTTTGATGGGAAGAGCATCAGGCAACCTGTTTTCTTAAACCCGCATCTGTTCTCTTTCAAGCCGGTAAAATCCTGCCAGTGCCCAAAGAACTGCAAACCCTGATAAGCCATAGTGATGGTTTCCGGATTACTGTAGTGTTGACGAATAATAGCACTGGATTTACCGGTGGAGCCACACGCCACGGCAGGACCCTTTTCTACAACAGTAACCTTGAGGCCACGACGGGCTAACTGGTAGGCAATACTGCATCCCATCACTCCTGCACCAATAACAACCGCATCACTTGTCCTGGACATAAAAATATTCTATGAAAGAAAAAACCTTTGTCAAAAGATAAAGACAAGAAAACTTCGTAACCACAGCCTGCCCGTTTGGGAAGCCCAAAGTGGGGACGGCCAGGGATTACACA
>JASEHY010000240.1 GCA_030018555.1 Planctomycetota bacterium | reverse complement strand
AGGATATGATAGAAGCAACACGATTAGTTGGCGTAAATAGAATCTTTTCCATCAACCTGATAATAAATAGTAAGGACGAAGTAATTAAAATATTCTGTGGTGATATTATTAAAGCACATAGAAAATCTTGTGATTATCTGGATAAGACCTACAGAGTGAGAGTAAAAAGTAAGGCGGACCTTATTATTGTCTCTGCCGGCGGATACCCTACAGATGTTAATTTTATCCAGACGCATAAAAGCATAGAGAATGCCTCCTACACATTAAAAGACAGAGGGAAAATGGTGGTAGTTGCAGAATGTAAAGACGGAATAGGTTCAGATGTCTTCCTCAAATGGTTTGATTATAAATCGCCTCAAGAAATGGAATCCGCATTACGGAAAGAATTTACGGTTTATGGCAATACCGCAATGTGTTCACTGATAAAGGCAAGAAGATTTGATATTTATCTTTACTCAACTCTTGAGTCCCACTTCAGCGGGATAGTAAGAAAAATAGCTCTCATTCCTGTAAAGAATCTTCAAGGAGATTTGCAGAGAATTATCAAGGGATTGCCAGAGAATCCGGTGGTATATATAATACCTAAAGGATATTCTCTGCTACCTACTGTGTCCCCAGCCTCGTCTCGCTCGGCGAGGCGGGCGAAAACCGAAACATCCTCTACTAAAGACTATTCTGGTGTTCAGAGGGAAGGTCTTCTATTTCCTGTGGCTTATAGCCAGGTTGTTTGGAATGCTTAACTTCTTCTTGATAGTTTCGCAAGACCTTTTCCTGAATCATATCCCTGCACTGGGTGGTAACAGGATGAGCGATATCGGCATAGAGTTTTATTCTGCCATCTGGCGTCGGCGTTAATCGTCTCATCTCTAATTTACATCCGCACTCACTGCAGAATTTAGCCGCGACCGGGTTCTTTCCACGACATTTAGGGCAATGGTCGGTGATTTTCCTGCTCGGCATCGCCACAAAAATCCCCTTCGTACCTTCAATAATCTTCAGGTCTCTTATCACAAATGCGTTATCAATGGTGATACTGCAGAATGCCTTCAGTTTGTCACTGGACTGGTCAGCCAATCTGATTCGTACCTCTGTGATTTCCATACAGAACCTCCTCTTTGAGTAAGATGTTAATATATTAGCCAAATGAGAAGCGAACACGAATCACACGCCCTATTAAAACGCCCCGACGGGCGCCCGTTGCTAGGGCGGGCGACCGTCGGGTCGAATCCCACCCCGAAAGCATTCGGGGTATTATTCGCTCTATAAGTTTACCCTGTCCTTCTCCCGAAGGCTTTCGGGACAGAGGGATAGGGGCGTGTTCATCCTTTACTTGTTCAGACTGCTGACAACGACGACTTGACTCTCGCTCAGGTGTGATAATCTACTTGCCAACGATTCTGCCTCTTTTTTAGAACGACACAACTTAAAAATAGTGGAACCACTACCGGAGAGCAAAACTCCATTACTTATAGTGAGCGTAGCGAATCTATTAGTGGATATTTTCAGGTTCGCGAAGTTTATCCTGTAAGGGCTCACTGCAAGATGGAATGCTTGAATAGTGCGATGAAGGACGGGATATACTCTTTGCGCAACGGCGGATAATCTGTTGTAAAGCAAATCTTGCATCTTACTACAACTCGGTTTCTGCTTCAATAACTCACTGATTATTATATTAGCATTTACAGGGCTTTTTGTCAAGGGGAATTTTAGATTTTTATAGATATTTTCAGTAGGTATGGACAATGGTGGAATAAGCAGGACATAATGAAAACCCTCTTTTACAGGGAGCGGGAAAACTATTTCTCCCCTACCTTTTACCAGTGCAGTGCCTCCATATATAAAGAATGGAACATCTGAACCCAACCTGTTTGAAAGATGAACCAACTCTACCTTGCTTAACCTTAATTTCCATAACTCATTCAATGCCATCAAAGTAGTCGCCGCATTACTACTACCACCTCCCAATCCACCGCCGATAGGAATTCGTTTCTCAATCTCTATCCGAATGCCCTTTTTTATGCCGTATTCCTTCTTCAATAATTCTACCGTTCTATAAACAATATTACGATTATCACAGGGCAGAGCAGGGTTGTTGCTTACGAGTGAAATACCTTTCCTGTCCCTCTCCCTCACGGGATGGTGGCTACCAACGGGATGGTGGCTACCAACACTCTTCCCGAAATAATCCAGACTTATCGGGACACGGTCGGGACTCCCCGCTCCGCTCTCTCGCCTCGTCTCCGCCGAGGCGGAGCGGGCGCTGGAGCGA